>DAHWEX010000512.1 GCA_027326205.1 Actinomycetota bacterium | reverse complement strand
CGTGTCGGTCGTCGCGGGGCTGCGCACCGCGGCCGAGGCCGAGGCGGCGGTCCGGCTGCTGGCCGCGCCGGTGCCGGACGCGGCCTGGGCCGAGCTAGAGGAGGAGGCGGCGGCCCGCTGAGCGCGCCACCGCTCCGCCCTCGATCACCGGCCGCTAAACCCGTCAGGCCCGGGTGAACCGGAACACCGTCGCGTACCGCCGCTCCTCGCCGTGCTCCAGCCAGGTCATCGACCCGTCCGCGCGGGCCGCCGCGTCCCCGGCCACGTGGTGCGTGGACGGCTCGAGCCCGACGGCGTAGGCGCCTTCGCGCAGGTTGAGCCACTCGAAGAACGCGGGGAACGCCGCCGGGTCGTAGTCGAGCTCGAACCCGCGCCCGAGCCGGTCGTTGACCAGCCGCGCCCGCGACCGCCCGTCCGCGTCCGGCGTGATGACGTGCTCGTACACCTGCTCCACGAAGCCGGGCTGCGGCGCGGGCATGACCAGGTGCGAAAAGCCCTGCTCGGCCACGCTGTCGCTGCGCCAGGGCGTCCCCGCGACGGCGGCGTCGAACCGCGCGCCCGCCTCCAGCAGCGGCCAGCCCACGTTGACGTGGTAGAGGAACATGTGCGGCGTCCGGTCGAAGCCGGCGTTCGTGACCGTGTCGGAAAGCCTGATCTCGGTGCCGCCCAGGTCGGCCTCGATCCGGCGGCGCAGCACCAGGTGCTCGCCGAAGATCGCGGCCTGCCGCACCTCGCCCTCGGCCCACAGCACGCAGCGGCCGTCGGCCCAGCGCTCCCCGTACCCGGTCAGCCGGGCGGGAATGTTCGCTACCCGGCCGTGCAGCCCGTGCCGTACCTGCTGGCGCGGCGGGTAGGCGTACTGCCCGGACGGCACCGCGCCGCCGAACAGCGTATGGTCAAGGCCCGCGCTGACCAGCAGCCCGGACATGCTGCGCAGCCAGGACAGCCCGTCCTCGTCGTTGTGCTCGTGCAGCCCGGGGTGCCGGAACCCGGTGGCCGACCGCCAGCCGACGCTGATGTCGTCGAACTCGGCGAGCCCGATGTCCATCGCCCGGTCCACCAGCACGTCGAACCGCAGCCCGCCGCCGGTTCGGAACTCCAGCACCCGGATGCCCCGCTCCGCCCCGTCGTCGAGCACCACGAGCCGGACGCCGCCGGCCGCCGCCAGGTCGCCGGCATGCCGGGCGATCACGTCCCGTCCCGCCGGTGCGTTCACGCCATCACCCATCCGCCGTTGACCTCGATCGTCTGCCCGGTGACGAACGCGGAGTCTGGACCGGTGAGAAACGACACGACCGCCGCCAGTTCCTCCGGCGTCCCGCGCCGCTTGAGCGCCTGATGATCCAGCACGAACTTCGTGTAGCCGTCCGGGTCGGAGTGGATCGTCTCGGCCGCGGTGGGGAACGCGCCGGGGGAGACCGCGTTGACGCGGATGCCCAGCGGCCCGAGTTCCCTGGCCAGCGCCCGGGTCATGGCGACCGCCGCGCCCTTGGTCGACACGTAGGAGGCGAGGTCCGCCCAGCCGCCGTGCACCACGATCGAGGCGATGTTCACGATGGACCCGCCGCCGGCCGCGGCCATCTGCCGCGCCGCCGCCTGGGCGCAGAGCCAGTAGCCGCGCTGGTTCACCTGGTAGACCGTGTCGTACTCCGCCAGCGGGATGTCGAGGAACGGCCGCGACGGGTAGACGGCGGCGTTGTTGACCAGGATCGCCGTGCCGTGGTGCGCGCTGCCCACCATCTCGAACAGGTCGCCGATCGCGTCAGGGTCGCGCAGGTCGAGCGTCCAGGCCAGCGCCTGGCCGCCCGCCTTCGTGACCGCCGTGCGGGTCGCCTCCACCGCGTCGGTGTCGATGTCGGCCGCCACGACGGCATGCCCGTCCGCCGCCAGCCGCCGGGCTATCGCCCGGCCCAGGGCGCCGCCCGCCCCGGTCACCACCGCTGTGCTCACCCGTGACCTCCTCGTCGTGGTTGCTGTTGTCCTTCATACCGAACGGGCCGTTGCTGCGCGCTCCCCGCCAGCCGCGTGCGCACGCTCAGCGACGGCATAACGCTCGTTCACCTGGCTGACGAGAGCGCCGGCCGGCTCGCCCGCGAGCAGCCCCGCCCGCAGCGCCGCCGACGCGGCGGACTGGAACTCCACGTAGCCGGCGAACCGGGGCCGCACCCACGCCGCCTCGATCGTCGCGCGGGTGGCTGAGTAGAAGCCGCCGGCCCGCTCGTCGGCCGCAGGGTCGCGCCAGGCGCGGCGGTCGGCGGACTGCCCGCCCAGTTCGGCGTACCGGCGGACCTGGACGTCCGGCGACACCAGGGTCAGCAGCAGCGACCGGGCCGCCGCCAGGTCCCGGCACGACCGGGTGACCGCGATGCCGGTGCCGCCGAGCACGCTGCCGATCCCGCCGGGACCGGACGGCGCGTCGAACGCCGCCAGCGCCGCGGCACCGGGCCGGGGCCGCTGGTAGGTGATGTACCCGTAGACCAGCGGGCAGTACGCGGGACCGCCGGGCGCGGCCATCGCGTTCAGCACGGCGATCGGGTTCTGGCCGGCCAGCACCGGGTCGGCGTGCGCCAGCAGGTCGGCCATGATCGCGGCGGCCTCGGCGCCGGCGCCGGGATCGACGAAACGGCCGTGTCCGCCTGGCGGGCCGGAGGTACCCGCCGCCCCGCCCGTGTTGGCACCAGTGTCGGCACCAGTGTCTGCGCCCGCGCCGGGGGCCGCCGGCGGAGCCCCAAGCGCCACGCAGATCGCGCTGAACATGAGCAGCGCGTGCGGCCCGCCCAGGCATATCGCCGTGGGCCGCGTCCTGGCCGTCCGGCGCGCGTCCGCCCAGGTCGCGGGGCGCTCGGCCAGCAGGTCAGGACGGACGACCGAGACCTGCGCGGCGGCGTCGACCGGGAGCGCCCACTGCCGCCCGCCGAGCTGGTAGCCCGGGTAGGACCGCCCGGCCGAGACGTCCGCGCAAGCGGTGAGCTCGGCGGCGGACAGCACCGCGTCGAGCGGCCGGAGCGCGCCGTCGCGGATCGCCTCGCCGAGCCCGGGATGGTCGAGGATCACCAGGTCGTAGTCGTCGGCCAGGGTGCGCAGCGGCCGGGACTCGAACCCTTCGAGCGGCTGCCGGTCCCAGCGGACACTGGTCCCGCCGGCACTGGTCCCGCCGGCGTCGGCCGCGAGCGCGTCGAGCACCACGTAGCCGCGCGGATGGTCCCAGGTGAGGCCGCGCAGCGCCGCCCCGGCGCCGCCGGTCACGCGGTCCGCTCCCTGGTCGCGATCACGCCGCGCCCCGCCAGGCCGGCGACGGTTTCCCCGGACACGCCGAGCTCGGCGAGGATCTCCTCGGTGTGCTGCCCGGTCAGCGGGGCGCCGCGGTACACCCGGGGACCGGTCTTGCTGAACCGGTAGGGGAAACCGGGCGTGGTGACCGGCCCCTCGGTCGGATGGTCGTAGCTCACCAGCGAGCCGTTGAGCGCGACCTGGGGATCCTTCACCAGGTCGGCGTACGAGTAGACGGGGCCGGCCCAGATCCCGTGCTCGGCGAACAGCGCCAGCCACGCGCCGGTGGTCCGCTCGGGCAGCCTCGCGCGGACCATCGCGGTGATCTCGTCGCGCCGGGTGTGCCCGTCGGTATTCTCGTCCATGGCGGCGAGGGCGGGCTCGCCGAGCAGTTCGCCCAGCGTGCGCAGGCTCGGCATCGCCAGCGCCAGGTAGGCGTCCGCGGTGGCGAACACGCCGTACGGCGCCCGGATGTAGGCGTGCCCGTGCGCCTCGCGGCCCCGGTGCTGCGGCACCCCGCCGACGGTGAACACCGACAGCTCCTGCATCTGCACGGCGATCGCCGCGTCCAGCATGTTCACGGTCACGAGCTGGCCCTCGCCGGTCCGCTCCCGGTGCAGCAGCGCGGCCAGCGCGCCCTCGAACGCGCTGTACGCGGTGATCGCGTCGACCGCGTAGGTGCCGGCCGGCGCGGGCGGGTCGCCGGCCCGGCCGGCGGAGAACATCGCGCCGCTCATCGCCTGCAGCAGCAGGTCCTGGCCCGGACGGCTCGCGTAGGGCCCGGTCTCGCCGTAGCCGGTGATCGACACGTAGACGATGTCCGGCTTGACGGCGCGAACGGACTCGTAGTCCATGCCGAGCCGTTCCGCGACTCCGCCGCGGTAGTTCTGCAGGAAGACGTCGCTGGTCCGGGCGAGCCGGTAGACGAGCTCGCGGCCGTCGGCGGACTTCAGGTCCACCGCGAGGCTCCGCTTGTTCCGGTTGAGCGCGAGGAAGGAGGCGTTCACCTCGTTCCCGGTCGCGCCGCCGGCCGGCGCGTGCCGCTGCCACTCGCCGGCCGTCGGCTCCACCTTGACGACGTCGGCGCCGAGGTCGCCGAGTCGCATCGCCGCGAGCGGGCCCGCCATCGCGATCGACAGGTCAACGACCCGGTAGCCCGTCAGGATGCCCATGCTGGCCGCTCCCTACCGTCCGCGGAACGCCGGGGGGCGGCGCTCGGTGAAGGCGGCGCGGCCCTCGGCCGCGTCCGAGGTCGCGAAGCAGATCGTCTGGAGCTGCCGCTCGTAGTCGATCGCCCGGCTCAGCGGCATCTCCTGTGCCGCCCGCAGGTTCAGCTTCGCCGTCTGCGCCGCGACCGGCGCGCGGCTGGCGATGACCGCCGCCAGCGCCACCGCCCGGGCGAGCAGCGCGTCCGGCGGCAGGACCTCGCTGACCAGGCCCCAGCGCAGCGCGGTCGCCGCGTCGACCGGGTCCCCGGTCAGCAGCATCAGCGCCGCGTTGGACGGCCCGACGCTGTGCGCGAGCAGGGCCGACTGGCCGCTGCCGCCGATCCAGCCCAGCTTGATCTCCGGCGCCGCGAACGTCGCGGTCTGCGCCGCGAGCCGGATGTCGCAGGCGAGCGCCAGCTCGAGGCCGCCGCCGAGCGCGTGCCCGTTCACCGCCGCGATCACCGGCTTGCGCAGCGTCCGCAGCACGTCGCCGTAGTCTTCGCGCTGCCCGAACTGCCACGGCGTCGGGTAGTTGTCCAGCTCGGCGATGTCGCTGCCGGCGCAGAACGCCCGGCCGGCCCCGGTCAGCACCACCGCCCTGATGTCGCCGTCGTCGTTGACGGCGGCGACCTGGCCGCGTAGCTCGGCGGTCATGCCGCCGGTGAGCGCGTTCAGCTTGGCGGGCCGGTCGAGGGTGAGCACGGCGACGTGACCGTCGGTCTGCCGCCGGACCGTGCCGGCCGAGGAGGGGCCCGCTGGCGAGGGGCCCGCTGCTGAGGTTCCTGGTGCGGTCATCGGATCTGCCGGAGTGCGTCGTCCCTGGCCACCTCGACGATTTCGCGCATCGCCGCCTCGGCCTTGCGGTGGTGGCCGTGTCTGACGGCGACCGCGACCCGCTCGTGACCGGGCAGCGTCTCGCGGTTGTGGCCGGCCGAGTGGGTGTGCAGCGGCCTGATCGCGCCGAGCGCGACGCTGATCACGTCGTGGATGTACAGCAGCAGGTCGTTGTTGGCGGCGGCGAACACCGCGCGGTGGAAGGCGAGGTCGGCCTCGATGAACGCGTCCGGGTCGTCGACGGTGGCCCACAGCCGGGCCATCGCGACCGAGATCGCGCCGCGCTGCCCGGAGCTCGCCGACTCGGCCGCCAGCCGGGCCGCGCCCGGCTCGAGCGCCACCCGCAGGCTGGCCAGCGCGACGACGTCGTCGGGGCTCGGGTCGGGGGAGAAGCGCCAGGTGAGCACGTCGGGATCGAGCAGGTTCCACGACTCGCGCGGCCGGACGCGGGTGCCCGCGCTCGTCCGGCTTTCCAGCAGCCCCTTGCCGGCCAGCACCTTGACGCCCTCACGGAGCGCGGACCGGCCGACCTGGAACTCGCTCACGAGCTCTTCCTCGGTCGGCACGGCGTCGCCCGGCGCCAGGCCGCCGCGCACGATCCGCGCCCCGAGGCCGTGGACGACCTGAGCATGCCGGGCTCGTTCGGGATATGCAGCAGGCAAGGGCGCGTCCTCTCGTGGTTCTCAGCAGGGACGACGCTATGTCAGTCGTTCCGCCCAGTCAACACTTTGTCTGATGAAGTAAGTCATTAATCTGATGAAGTTGACGCTGTGGCGTGCCCCGGCCTAGGCTCCCGGGCAACGAACGGAGGCAGCGCGGTGCGGCTCATCAGGTACCTGGCCGGCGACGGCAACCCCAGGATCGGCATGCTCGACGGCGAGTCCGGCGAGTCCGGCGCGGACGGAACCGGCGCGGCGTCGCTGAGCGCGGGGCGCATCACCCCGCTGCCGGCGGTGCCCGCGCTGAGCGCCCTGCTCGCCCAGCCGCTTGACCGCGTCCGGGAGATCTGCGCCGCCCCCGCGGCCGAAACCGTCCCGGCCGCCGGCGTCACGCTGCTGGCCCCGGTCGACGGCGCGACCGAAGTATGGGCGGCCGGCGTCACCTACGAACGGTCCCGGACGGCGCGGATGGCCGAAAGCGAGAACTCGGCTGACATCTACGACCGGGTCTACGACGCCGAGCGGCCCGAGCTGTTCTTCAAGTCGGCCGCCTGGCGGGTCCGCGGCCCCGGCGTCCCGGTCTCGGTGCGGGCCGACTCGGCGATCAACGTGCCCGAGCCCGAACTGGCGGCGGTGCTCAACTGCGCCGGGGCGGTCGTCGGCTACACGATCTGCAACGACATGAGCTCGCGGTCCATCGAGGGCGAAAACCCGCTGTACCTCCCGCAGGCCAAGGTCTACCTGGGCGGCTGCGCGGTCGGCCCGTGGATCGTGCCGGCCTGGGAACTGCCCGACCCGTACGCGCTGACGATGGAGTTGGCCATCACCAGGGACGGCGCTACCGTCTGGACGGGCACGGCGGGCACCGCGAGCCTGCGCCGCCGCATCGGTGAACTGGCGGGCTACCTGTTCCGCGAGGACGACTTCCCGGGGGGCGCGATCCTGTCCACCGGCACCAGCCTGGTGCCCGACCTCCCGTTCACCCTCCAGCCGGGGGACCACGTCCGGATCGCGATCTCCGGCATCGGCGAACTGTCGAACCCGGTCGTCCGCGGCAAGGCCGCCGTCACCGCCGCGAAGCGGGCGCATAGCGCTTGACCGGGTGATTCGCGCGGCGCTCGGAAACCGGCGGGCAGCCGCCGGACGGTCAGTGGGCCGCGCACACGGGGCGGTAGCGGGTGACGTCGGCGGACCAGACCTTGCCGGTGTGCGAGTCGCGCTGCTCGTTCGGGTCGAGACCGTCGTAGCTCCAGTCGGTGGCCGGCTCGCCGCACAGGGCACAGGGGGTGACCCTGGGGGCGGGGACGGGGATTCCGTCGCCTTCGGTCTTCCGAACCCGGATCCAGATCATGACCGCCATGACGGCGATGTGAATCACCGACACCAGGGTGACGATCAGTGTCAGGTTGTCGCTCACCGCTGCCTTCCTCGCTCGATGCCCTAGATACTGTCGTGCCCGGGGGCGGGCAGCGGCCGCACGTCGGCCCGGCGGGCCGCGTCGTTGAGCGCCGTGAGCCCGATGCGCAGCTCCTCCAGGTCGCCCAGGCTCATGCCGAGCCTGGCCACGACCGTGGGCGGGACGTTCAGCGCCTGCTGGCGCAGCGCCCGGCCCTGCTCCGTCAGGCCGACGCGCAACTGCCGCTCGTCGTGGGGGTCGCGGGTCCTGGTGACCAGGCCGGCGGCCTCCAGCCGCTTCAGCATCGGCGACAGCGTCGGGCCGTCGAGCTGAAGCATCTCGATGAGTTCCTTCACCGCCAGCGGCGACTGTCCCCAGAGCGCGAGCATGACCAGGTACTGCGGGTGGGTGAGCCCCATCGGTTCCAGGATCGGCCGGTAGATGCTCAGCACGCTGCGGGCCGCGATCGACAGGGCGAAGCACACCTGCCGCTCCAGGGCAAGCGGGTCGCCCGGTATCTCCGGCGGTTCGGTCCGGATGCCCGGGTCCGCGGTGTCGTCCATGGAACCTCAGCCGTCCTCACCTTGATGCGCCCTAATGATTGGAACATTATCAATTAACGCACTAACGAATCAACCGCTCACGGGCTCGGCGAGCTGGCGCGGGGGGAGCGCCATCCGAAGACCATCGGCAACCGGGTCAGTGCCGGCCGAGGCCGAGCAGCCTCAGCGCGGCGTCCGCGTGCGCGGCGGCCTGCGCCGCGGTGGGCGCGGGGTCGATCCCGAGTAGCCTGCGGCGGTGCTTCTCGCCGAGCAGCAGGGAGAACAGCGGCTCGGCGAGCGACTCGCTGGCCGGCCCGCGCTCGGTCCTGATGTGCTCGGCGAGCCTGGCGATGTGCCGGGCGTCGCCGCTGCTGTGCAAGATCCGGGCGAGTTCGGGGAAGCGAGTGGACTCGGCGATCACGAGCCGGTGCAGGCCGACGAGTTCGTCGGAGTGGACCCGGCTGATGATGCGCGTGGCGAGCGTCTCCAGCGTGTCGCTGTCGTAGGCCGCGTCCAGGCTCACCGCGGCGGCCAGGTCGGTGACCATGGCGGCGAACAGCCCGGCCTTGTCGCCGAAGAAGGTGTAGAGGGTCCGCTTGGTCACGCGTGCCGCGGCGGCGAGTTCGTCGAGGGTGCTGCCGCCGTAGCCGGACTTAAGGAATACGCTGAGCGCAGTGGTCAGGATCTCGGTTTCACGCCTGCGGCGCTCATCCGCCGTCGGCCGCCCGCGCTTGCGCAGCGACGACGGCGACGACCGCGCAGACACGGACGAGTGCCTGTCCATGAATGCCTCCCGTGTCATCGAACAGTTGCTTGCGTGGCCAGGGCGGACGCACAATAGAATGATACGAAACGGTGTCATTACAATGAAGGCGCGACCCACGAGGTCGGGGAAGGCCGGGCCATGGCAAGTCAGGCACGTCAGCGGCGGTCTGCGCCGCAGGCACCGCCCGCGCAGGACGCGGCCGGCGAGCGAGACGGGCAGCTTCGCGCGTTCTACCGGGACATGGTGCTGATCCGCCGCTTCGAGGAACGCGCCGCTCGTGCTTACACCGATGCGCTTGTCGGCGGCTACTGCCACCTGAACCTGGGCGAGGAAGCGGCCGTCGTCGGGCTCATGTCCGCGCTGCGGCCCACCGACTACCTCTTCACGAACTACCGCGAGCACGGCTACGCGCTGCTGCGCGGCATCGACCCCAACCGGGTGATGGCCGAGCTGTACGGCCGCGTCGACGGCGTCTCCAAGGGCTGGGGCGGGTCGATGCACATGTTCGACATGACGCACCGGCTGCTCGGCGGCTACGGCATCGTCGGCGGCCAGTTGCCGCTCGCGACCGGGGCGGCGCTCGCCATCGACTACCGCGGCGGCGACGACGTCGTGCTGTGCACCCTCGGCGACGGCACCGCCGCCATCGGGGCGTTCCACGAGTCGCTGAACATCGCGGCCCTGTGGAACCTGCCGGTCGTGTTCGTCATCATCAACAACGGGCTCGGCATGGGCACGACGGTGGCGCATTCGTCGGCCGAGCCCGACCTGTACAAGCGGGGCGCCGCGTACCGGATGGCGTCGGCGCGGGTGGACGGCTTCGACCCGGTCGCCGTCCGCGAGGCTGCGGTCAAGGCCGTCGAGGCGGCTCGCGGCGGGCGGCCGTACCTGCTCGAGGTCGTCACCGAACGGCTGCGCGGGCACTCGGTCGTCGACCCGGCCAAGTACCGCACCGCCGACGAGGTCGAGCGGCTCAAGCACGAGGACCCGATCCAGATTTTCGGCTCGAAGCTGACGGCGGACGGGGTGCTCGACGCCGACGCGATCGCCGCGATCGAGGCGGAGGTCGCCGGGGTCGTGACCGCCGCGGCCGACTTCGCCGCGCGCAGCCCGCACCCGGAGGTCGCCACGCTGTTCGACTACACCTACGCGACGCCGGTGCCGAACGACTCGCGCCGCCTGCCCGGCCAGCCGCTTTTCGAGCCGCTGCCGTTCCCCGCAGGCACTGCGGCCACTTCCGCTGGAGTAAGCGCATGACCATCATGACCTACCGCCAGGCGCTGCACGACACGCTGCGCGCCGAGATGCTCAGGGACGAGCGCGTGTTCCTGATGGGCGAAGAGATCGGCGTCTTCGAGGGGTCCTACAAGATCACCGCGGGCCTGCTGAAGGAGTTCGGCGACAAACGCGTGCGGGACACCCCGATCGCGGAGGAAGGCTTCGCCGGCGCCGCGATCGGCGCGGCCATGCTCGGGCTGCGCCCGGTCATCGAGATGATGACGATCAACTTCTCGATGCTCGCCCTCGACCAGATCATCAACCACGCGGCGAAGATCTACGGCATGTTCGGCGGGCAGGCGCGCGTGCCGCTGGTGATCCGCACGCCGGGCGGGGGCGGCCAGCAACTCGGCGCGACCCACTCGCAGAACATCGAGCTGTTCTACGCGTTCGTCCCCGGCATGAAGGTGGTGGCGCCGTCCACCCCGGCCGACGCGAAGGCGCTGCTGCTCGCCGCGATCCGCGACGACGACCCGGTCCTGTTCCTGGAGAACCTCGGGTTGTACAACACCAAGGGAGACGTCCCGGACGCCGACGCCCCGGCCGAGATCGGCCGCGCTTCGGTGACCCGCCCGGGCAACGACCTGACGCTGATCGGGTACTCGCGGATGGCCCACGTCGCTTCCGAGGTGGCGGCGTCGCTGGCCGCGTCCGACGGCCTCGACATCGAGGTCGTGGACCTGCGCAGCCTGCGCCCGCTCGACCGCGCGACGCTCGTCGAGTCGGTCAAGAAGACGCACGCCGCGGTCGTGCTCGAAGACGACTGGCTGACCTACGGGATCGGCGCCGAGGTCGCGGCCTCGATCTCGGACGGCGCGTTCGACTACCTGGACGCGCCCGTGCGCCGGGTTGCCATGGCCGAGGTCCCCATGCCGTACGCGAAGCCGCTCGAGACGGCGGCCCTGCCCTCGCGCGATGACGTCATCGGCGCGATCCGCCAGACGCTTGCCGCCGTGGGCCGCCGCGCCCCGCGGCCGGCCGCCGCGAACGGGGTAGCGCAGTGATCGAGATCAAGATGCCGCGCCTGTCCGACACGATGGAGGAAGGCGCGATCAACACCTGGCACAAGCATCCGGGTGACACGGTCGCGGCCGGCGAGGTCCTCGTCGAGATCGAGACCGACAAGGCGGTCATGGAGTACGAGGCCTACCAGGACGGGGTGCTCGCCGAGATCCTGGTGCAAGAGGGCGAGAACGCCGACATCGGCGCCCCGATCGCACTGCTCGACGACGGTAGCGGCGGCCCGGCGGCACCGGCTTCCCCGCGAGCCGAGTCCACCGAACGGACCGCTGCTCCGCCTGAGCCGTCCGCGCCCGCGGCGGCCCAGATCCCAGCGGCTACGGTCGCCGGGCCGTCGGCGCCGGTGCCGGCGGCCGAGACCGTGAACGGCGGCAGCCGCCAGCTGGCGTCACCGCTGGTGCGGAAGCTGGCCAGGGAGAACCACCTGGACCTGTCGCACGTCACGGGCAGCGGGCCGGGCGGGCGCATCATCCGCGCGGACATCAACGGCCTGCTGGCCACCGCCCCGTCCGCCGCTGCGCAGTCCCCGTCGGTGTCGTCGGTGTCGTCGGTGCCGTCGGTGTACTCGTCGGCGTCGGTGCCGGCGGCGCCCGCGGTCGCCGCGGTGCCCGCGGTCACGCCGGGCGCCGCCGCGGAGGCGGACGAGACGCGCGGCACCCGCGGCGTGCCGATGAGCCAGGTCCGCCGGGTGATCGCCCGGCGCCTGGCCGCGAGCGCCCGCGAGATCCCGCACTTCTACGTGACCGCGGTCGCGGACGCACAGGACCTCATGGACCTGCGCGTGGCGCTGAACGACCAGCTCACCCCGGCGGGCCGGGCCAAGGTCAGCGTCAACGACCTGCTGATCAGGGCCTGCGCGCTCGCGCTGCGCGAGCACCCGGACGTCAACGTCTCCTACGGCGGCGACTCGAGCGGCGTCCTGCTGGTCCACGACCGGATCAACGTCGGCGTCGCGGTCGCGGCCGAGAGCGGCCTGATCGTCCCGGTCATCAGGGACGCCGACACCAAGACCGTCTCCCAGTTGGGCGCGGAAGCCAGGAAACTGGTGTCCCTCGCCGCCGAGCGCAAGCTAACCCCGGCCCAGACGAGCGGGGGGACGTTCACGATCAGCAACCTGGGGATGTACGGCGTGGAGCACTTCACCGCCCTCATCAACCCGCCCGAGTCGGCGATCCTGGCCGTTGGCGCGACGACCAGGGAACCGGCGGTCGTGGGGGACACCCTGGCGCCCCGTTACCGGCTGCGATACACGTTGTCGGTGGACCACCGGGTGATCGACGGCGCCCTGGCGGCGAAGTTCCTCAAGACGCTGACCAGCCTGATCGAGCACCCCTGGATGATCGTCGCGTGATCTTTGGGTTTGACTTAAAGTCAAAACCCATTCACGTGCCGCGCGGGGGGGCCGGAGAGATCACCGGGAACCTTCTTCGGAAGGTTCCGGGCTGATCCCTGCGGTCCCCTCGCTGCTTAGGTCTTGGGCTGGTTAGGTCTTGGCTGGCAGGTCGCGCAGCGGCCGGTCACCGCGAAGCGGTGGGGGTTGATGGCGAAGCCGTACTGGGTGTCAGCTACCCGGACGAGGTCTTCGAAGATCTCGTCCGGAACCTCGATCATCGTGCCGCACTGTTCGCAGACCAGGTGCCCGTGGGCCGCCGAGGCCAGGTGATAGGTCGCGGGGCCGTTGCCCAGGCGGGTGCTGTCGATGACGCCGAGGCGTTCGAGTTCTTCCAGGTTGCGGTAGATCGTGGACAGGTGCACGTCCGGGGCCTGGGCGTGGACCTCGGCGGCCAGTTCCTCCGCGCTGCGGTGCTCGCGGCTGCCGAACAGGGCGTTCAGCAGCAGCCGGCGCGCGGGCGTCGCCCGCCCGCCGTGCCTGCGGACGAGGGCGAGCACGTCTTCGATCGCCTGGCGGTCCGCGGACGCGGTGGCCACCTGGGTTCCTTCCCCGGTCATTGGCTCAGGATATAGCAGCCTCATGCAGTTGCAAACCCTCGCTATTGCGAACCGGCGTCAATCCGGGCCACCCAGGGGAGCTGCTGGCCGGGGTGGATGTCAGTCGGCGGCGCAGTCGCTGACCGGGACCGGGCGGGCGCCGTCCCATTTCTGCTCGAGCTTGCCGAAGTGCCAGATGGCGAGCGCTACCACCCAGGTGAGGACGAAGACGCCCACGATGACGAACCCGGCCGTGTTGATGTTGAAGTTCTCGAAGAACGACCACACGGACCCGTTGAGGTTGCCGTCCTGGCCGAGCAGCCCGAGCAACTCGGTGGCGCCGATGAACAGCGCGACGAAGACAGAAAGGCCGGTGATCGTCATGTTGTAGTAGACCTTGCGTACCGGGTTGG
>DAHWEX010000491.1 GCA_027326205.1 Actinomycetota bacterium | reverse complement strand
GAAGGACCGGTTCTCCTGCATCAGGACCACGATGTGCTCGACATCGTCGATCGTCCTGGTGCGGACAACCGGGGGGATCGAGGCGGCGCGCGCGACGCTCGAAGAGAGTGCGGTAGCCGCCACGGCACCGCCCGCAATTGTGAGGAACCGTCGACGGTCGATCGGGAATCCAGCAGCCATGCCAGTCATCCGAGCACGCGTGAGCGAACGAACGGCAACGGGCTCGCGAGCGTCCCGTGAACGCCGGTGAGCGAACGCCGCTAACGCTCGCGCGGAGCACGGAACCGTTCGGTAGTACCGGTGTTGACTTACCGGTCGTGAATTTCGTCGCGCCAGGAGTGGGCGGGCTCGTAGCCGATGAGCCGCTTCGCTCCCTCGACCGCCAGCAGCGTGCCGTGCTCGGGCAGGTGCCCGGTGACCGGGGTGCCGGGGAAGACCTCGGCGAGCAGGTCGCGGGACGGGCGGTTCATGACCGTGTCCGCGGCGGCGATGATCACGTTGCTGCTGCCGGTGACGTCGGCTTCCAGGGCGAGGCGGCAGGCGGCGGCGACGTCGCGGACGTCGACGTAACCCCACAGGTTCCACTTGCGGGAGTGCGCGTCCGGCCAGTAGCCGGGGAACTGGCGGTAGTCGTCCGGTTCCATGATGTTGGAGATGCGCAGGCCGACGAACGGGAGCCCGGTCCAGCGGGAGATCTGCGCGGCGACCGTCTCGCTGGCGACCTTCGACAGGGCGTACGTCGTGGCGGGGTACGGGAAGTGGTCCTCGTCGACCGGAGCGTAGCGCAGTTCGCCCGGCGCCCCGGGTTCCTGTTCGGGGCCGTGGCCGAACGGCAGGCCGAGGGTCGTCTCGCTCGACGCCCAGACCACCTTGGCCAGGCCGAGCGCGGCAGCGGCGTGGAAGACGTTGAAGTTCATGCTCATGTTGGCGTTGAAGGTCACCGCCGGCGTCGCCAGTCCGGGCGCGGGGATGTTCGCCAGGTGGACGACCGCGTCGGTGCCGCGCAGCACCTCGGTCGCCTGGCCGTAGTCGGTGAGGTCCGCCTGCAGGACGCCCTGCGCCCTGGCGTCGGTCACCGCCACGTCCGTCGCGAGCACGTCGTAGCCGTGCTCGCGCAGGTGCGCGACCGCCGCCCGCCCTGCCTTGCCCGTCGCTCCTGTTACGCAAATTCGCCTTGACGTCATGAGCACCGAGCCTAGCGCTGCCTGCCCGCGCCTCCGTCCTTACCCAGGTGCATGGTGCACGCGCCCGCCCAGCGGCAGGGCATGCCCGCCGCGTTCACGCCCAGGCTCGTTAGTCGCGTGTCACGCCGTGCGCGGCGAGCGTAAAACGAGAATCGGGTGCGGGCTTGCCCGTCGCCAGGTCCGCGATCGCCTCGCCGAGCAGCGGCGCGAACTTGGCGCCGTGCCCCGAGCAGGGCGACGCGACGACGAACGGCCCGCTGCGGTCCAGGATGAAGTCCTCGTTCGCCGTCCAGGTGTACAGGCAGGTCACCTCGTTGACCGGGTGCGCGGCCAGGCCCGGGATACGCCTGGCGGCGAAGTCCGCCAGGCGCGCACGCGCGGCGGGGTCCACCACGAAGTCGCGGGCCGCCGCGGTCACCGGGCGGGAGCCCGCGTGCTCGCCGACCTTGATCGCGCCCGGTACCTCGCCGTCCCGGCCGCCGGGCAGCCCGTAGCAGTTGTCGCGGCCGTCCTGGTAGATGAAGACCGGCCAGGACCGCGCGGGCAGCGCCCGGGGGGCGAAGTGGAAGACCTGCTGCTGTGTCACGGTCAGCGGCGGGAGCGGGACCACGCCGTCCAGCAGCGGTGCGATCCAGCCGCCCGCCGCGACCACGACGACCGGCGCGGTGAACGCGCCGCTGTCGGTGTGCGCGACCGCGCCGTCGCCCGCCGGTGTCGGCTCGAGCCGGGTGACCGGGGTGCCGAACCGGATGTCGGCGCCCCGGGCCGCCGCCAGCGCGGTCATCGCGGCCATCGCGCGGTCCGGGTCCAGGACGCCGGAGTCCGCGTGGTACATGACCTGGCCGGCCCCGGCGAAGTCGAAGTACGGCCAGCGTTCGGCGGCCGCCTCGGGCGGGAGCAGTTCGGCGGGCACGCCGCAGCCGGACAGCACCTGGTAGAGCCGTCCCGGGTCGCGGGCGGCGCCGAAGTCAAGGCCGCCGGTGCGGGTGAGCAGCGGCTCGCCCGCCTGGTCCGCGAGCTGGCCCCACAGCTCGCCGGCCGCGCCGGTCAGCCGCACGTACAGCGGGTCGGGGTAGGCGCGGCGGAAGATCCGGGCGCTCCCGTGCGAGCTGCCGTTCTTGTGCCCGGGACCGAACGCCTCAAGCAGCACGACGTCCAGGCCGCGGGCCGACGCCGCCCAGGCCGCGGCCGACCCGGCCAGGCCGGCGCCGACAATGACGAGATCCGCGTGGGTGGGCATGGCAGTCCGCCTTCCGTTCGGTAATCCGGTGCGCCGGTGCGGTGCGCCGGTGCGGTGCGCTGTGCCCGGCGAACGCCCGCCGGGCACCCTCATGCTGATACCCAGCCGCGAAGCCGTCGACGGTGATGTCCGGGCCGTCGCCGGGTCCACGTGTGCGGCCCCGTCTGCTCGAAGACCTTCGCGTCCCGGATCCCCGGCAGGCCGGCCAGCGCCCGGTACCCGCTCGCCATCGCGACGTACCCGTCGGCCCGCGCGATCACCGCGGGCTTGCAGGCGAATTAGGCAGCCGGGGCCGTGCGGCCCGCCGGGACCCGCTCCGCGGGCAGCGGCGGCCCCGGCGGGGTGCCGTCACCGAAGGGGCGGCCGCCGAGGTCCTCCCGGTGGTGCGGCGCGCGCCAGCCGGACAGGTCCGGGCCGGCCGGGACGATGCCGGACGGGTTCAGGTTCTTGTGCACCAGGTAGTAGTGCCGCTTGGTCTGCACGAAGTCGATCGTGTCGCCGAACCCGGGGGTCTGGAACAGGTCCCGGGCGTAGGCCCACAGGGCCGGCATCTCGGAGAGCTTGTTCCGGTTGCACTTGAAGTGGCCGTGGTAGACCGCGTCGAACCGGGCCAGGGTCGGCCACAGCCGGACGTCCGCCTCGGTGACCGTGTCGCCGACCAGGTAGCGCCGGGTGGCGAGGCGCTCTTCCAGCCAGTCGAGGCAGCCGAAGAGGGCGCGGTAGGCCTCGTCGTATGCCTCCTGGCTGGTGGCGAAGCCGCAGCGGTAGACGCCGTTGTTCACGTCCTGGTAGACGCGGGCGCTGACCTCTTCGATCTCGTCGCGCAGGCGGACCGGGTAGAGGTCGGGTGCGCCGTCGCGGTGGTACGGCGCCCACTCGCTCTCCAGGTCGAGCGTGATCCGCCGGAAGTCGGAGGTCACCACCTTCCCGCTCGGCACGTCGACGATCGCGGGGACGGTGACGCCCCGGTCGTAGCCGGGTACCGCCTTCTCGTAGGCCTCGCGAAGCCAGTGGATGTCCAGCACCGGGTCCTGCTCCCCCGGGTCCAGGTCGAAGGTCCAGAACCGCCAGTCGTGCACCGGGCCGCAGATGCCCATGGACAGGGCGCCTTCCAGGCCGAGCACCCGGCGGACGATCATGGTCCGGTTCGCCCAGGGGCAGCCACGGGCCACCACGAGCCGGTACCGGCCCTGCTCCAGGGGCCAGCCGTCGCTGCCGTCCGCCGTGATCCGCCCGTCCAGGTACGTGGTGTCGCGTTGGAACTCACCCGATTTGCTCATGCTTCCGACGCTAGGCGCGGCTAGCCGAGCTTGTCGAGGAACTCCAGTTCCGCCGCGACCTGGCGCACCCCGTCGGTCAGCCCCTGCATGTGGTGGAACAGCACGACCTCGGCCATCGTAGCCCTCCTCGTCCCGGCGTTGCTTTGTGAGCGGTCAGGCAGATCGGCAAGCGAGCCCGCGCAGAATGCGATACTGCCATGCACCCGCGACAATCCAGCGCGGATCGCCAGCGTGTTCGCTGAGAGCCAGCGCGTCCGCGCAGAGCCGGGTGCCCGCTACGCGGACGCCGCGGCCTCGACGGCGATCGCGGTGCGCAGCTCCGCTTCCTGCTCGCGCAGGACGGTGCGGATGCGGCCGGTTACGGCGTCACCGTCCAGGGCGGCCGTGACGGACGCGAGCGTCGTCTCGTCGCCGAAGGTGACCGGGAACAGCAGCCCGGCCAGCCGGGGCGCGCGGCGGTCGCCGCGTGCGTCCAAGGCGCTCAGCGCCGGCAGCGCCTCGGTGAAGTAGCGGTCCCGGTAGCCGGCCGTGAGGTGCTCCTGGCCGGCGATCCAGAAGCCTGCCGCGGCGGCGCGGGCCAGGTACTGCGGCGCGGTCTCGTCGAGCGCCGCGCGCCAGGCCGTTTCCTTGGCCGCCGGGTCGGGGCGTGCCGCCGCGCAGGCGGCCGCGTGCGCCCGGCCGGCCACGGGATCGGCCTCGGCGAGCGCGGCGAGGTCGGCCGGGGTGGCGCTGCCCCGGCTGGCCAGAGCCCGCACAAGCGCGGCGCGCAGCGGCAGGTCGGCCGCCACCAGGGCGGCGCTCTCGCCCCCCGCCCCCGTGAACGGCGGCCGGCCGTCGAGCAGGGCGCGGACGGCCTCCAGCTGGACCTGTGCCTGCGCGGCCGCGGCGAAGCCGGCCAGCAGGGCGCGGCGCAGCGGAGCCGGGCGGGACGGGACCGTCGCGGCCGCGAGCGCGGCCGCGGCGATGACCTCGCGCAGGGAGGCTCCCTCCTCGCCCCGGGCGTAGCGGCTGGCGCAGGTCACCGCCCGGCCGAGCAGCACCTCAGCGGCGGGCACGGTGACGCTGCAGCTCCCGGGGCGCCCCATCCGCGCCAGGCGGCGAGTGACGAGGCCGGCGTAGTCGGCCGGGGGAAGCGCGGCGGCGAGGACCATGTCCCAGGCGGCGTTCCAGCAGGCCGCCTCGGTCAGCGGGTCTCCCACGTCGAAGGCGGCCGCCGCGAGCGGGCCGTAGGAGCCGGGATCGATCCAGACGTGGGCGAGCGCCCGGTCGCCCGCGTTGGCGAAGACGGCGGCGGGCGCCGGCTCGCCGGCGACCCCGGGCAGTTCGGCCGTGGTGCCGGCCAGCTCGGCCCACTCGGTGCGGCGGTGGCGCAGGCCGTGGCCGCCCTCGCCGGCGTCGTACAGGGCCACGCCGACCCGGTGCGGGCGGGGCAGGTCCTGGGTGACCGTCAGCGAGGCGACGGTGCCGTCCGGGGCTGCGGCCAGGTGCGCGGCCAGGCGCGGAGTCCCCGGTTCGCGCAGCCAGGCGGCCGCCCAGCCGCCCAGGTCCCGGCCGCAGGCCCGCGCCCAGCAGGCGACCAGGTCGTCGAGGCGACCGCAGCCGGCGCCGGCGAACCTGGTCAGGTAGTCGGTCAGGCCCGCGGTGACGGCGTCAGCGCCGATCAGCGCGGCGAGCTGCCGGACGGCCGCGGTGCCCTTCACGTAGGTGATCGCGTTCGGGCTGTCCTTCGCCTGGGCCGTCGTCGCGACCGGCGACGAGACCGGCCGGGTGGTCGGGAGCTGGTCGGCGCGCAGCGCGCGGGGCCGCTCGCGGATGGCGAAGGCCGCCCAGCTCGCGTCGGTCCAGTTGCTCAGGTAGGTGGCGAGCGACTCCTCCAGCCACAGGTCGTCCCACCAGCGCATCCCCACCAGGCCGCCGAACCACAGGTGCGCCACCTCGTGCGCCGCGATCATGCTCGCGAAGTCGTCGTCCGGGTCGGCCAGCCGGGCGAGCAGTTCCTCGCCGACCACCATCAGGCCGGGCACGCACGCGGCGCGGAACGGCACGTCGGGCAGCGCGATCAGGTCGACGTCCCGGTACGCGCACGGCACCCCGAGTTCCCGCTCGTAGCGGCGCAGCGCGGCCGCGCAGATCTCTCGGAACCGGGCCAGGTGCCCGGTCGCGGCGGGCCCCAGGTCGCCCCGAGCGTGGCTGGCCAGCCGCACCTCGGCGCCCGTGGCCGCCGCCGGCCAGGTCCGCAGCGGGCCGGCGCAGAACGTGAGGTCAAGCGGCTTCATCCGCACCGGCGCGAACCGCCAGGTGCCCGGCTCGCCCGGACCGGGCCGCGCCGCCACCGTGCCGTTGGCGACGCAGGCCCAGCCGCCGGGGACGCGCAGCGAGAGCGACAGCGGCGCGGGCAGGTCGAGCTGGTCGAAGCAGCAGAACAGCCCCGGCGCCCCGGTCGGGTAGCCCCAGGCGAACGCGTACCCGCCGCCGTCCGGGCCGGTGAACCTGGTCAGGGCGGCTTCGCTGACTTCGGCGGCGACGGTCAGCACGTTGTCCGCCGCGAGCCCGGCGAGGATCAGCCGGCCGTCGCCCGCCGGGCGCAGCGGCACCCCGTTGAGCACCGCGCCGGCGCCGGCCAACGGGGCGGTCAGGTCCGCGAACGTCGCCGCGCCCGGCCGCGCGCAGCGGAACCTGATGACCGTCCGCGACCGCACCGGGGTCGTCGTGAGATCGAGTGAGACGTGGTACGAGCCGACGGCGAGCAGCGCCGCCCGGGTCGTGGCCTCGGCTTCGGTGAGCGCGGCGGTGGCGGCAGGGGCTGCGGGGGCGGGCACCAGGCTTAGCCTAGCGCCCGCCCGCTCGCTTAGTGGGCCGCGGCGACGGACTGCAGGTAGGCGGCGGTCTGCTGCGGGTCGAGCGCGAAGTCGTGCAGCGTGGCGGGGAACGGGTACCAGTCGGCCACCCGCTTGGCGACTTCCGGGTACTGGGAGGCGGCGACCAGGATGTCCACACCGTGCTGCGGCAGCGGCTCAAGGAACAGTTCGGTGAGCGTGATGGAGTTCTGAGCGTGCGCCCAGTAGGTGTCGAAGGTCTGCTGCATCCACTCGGGGGTGAACGCCCCGCTGCCCCGCTCGAGGATGGCCTTGGTGTACATGCCGGCGGCGTGCGAGGCGTTGTTCGCGCCCTGCCCGCTGATCGGGTCGTTGACCACCAGGACGTCGGCGATGCCGAAGACGTAGGACCCCGGCGCGACCTCGGCGTAGGGGTGCCTGATCGTGGTGGTGAACGCGCCCACGAGGGAGGCGCGCGGGTCGGTCGGCTCGGCGTGCGCGAGCAGCTCGGCCTCCCACGGGAAGTGCTCCGCGGCGAGAGCCCGCAGGCGGCGCAGGTGCTCGGCCGGGACCGGCCGGTCGCTGAACAAGTCGAACTTGCCGCCGGGGACGGCCTCAAGCAGGTAGATGCCGCACGGGCCCGAGTTGCCCAAGGCCGGCATGTAGAAGAGCTCGCCGTCGCCGGGCCGGAAGTTCGCGCGCAGCCGCGGGTCGGGGTTGTCCACGGGGTCGGCCACGCCGTGCAGGTAGATGGCCGAGAGGTTGCGGCCGGGCCTGGTGTACTTGGACTTGGCGGCGTCCCGGTCGAACAGGTCGACGATCTCGCCCTTGCCCGCCGCGACGATTGTCAGGTCATAGAGCGGGACGAGCCCGCTCAGGTCCGACGTCATCACGGAGTGGTAGATGATCCGGCCGCCGCGCTGCTCGAACAGCTCAAGCCAGGCGGGCATCTTGACCCGCTGGTCGATCGAGTTGGCCGGCTTGTCCCACTTGGCGTAGAAGGAGAACGCCTCGACCGCGGGCTCGGGCGAGACCACCGCGGAGACGCCGAGTACCGGCGTGACCTGGTCTTCCCACAGGTTCAGCTTGTACTCTCGCTCCCGGTCGATCGCAGGCCAGAACATCAGCTGCGTCGAGGTGGGCCAGCCGTTGCGGATCTCCTCTGGCGTGCGGGCCGACAGGACGGTGACGTCGTAGCCTTCGGCTTGCAGGCACAGCGCGAGCTGCAGTCCGGACTGGCCGGCACCAATGATGAGGATCTTGCGCACGGAACACTCCTTTGCGTGACGGGAAGGCGCTGGAATGTAAATGAGCTCTTTCCGCCTGGAACGAACGGCACTGCTGGCTTCCTAGGGTCAGGGCAGGCGGAGAGAGTGCGGGCGTCTAGCGCAGTTTGTCATCTCGCGGGCGATTCAGCGAGTGGCCACCTGCGAGGTCTTTTCCACCGTGTTGTTGAGACTCGCGAGAAGTGACTGGACGCAGGACCGCCGGTCGCGGGCGTCCACGGTGACGAGCGGGACCGTGTCCGCGAGGCCGAGCGCGTCGCGCACCTGGTCGAGCGGGTGCGTCTGCCGCCCGTCGAACAGGTTCACCGCCACGACGAACGGCACGTCCGAGTCGTTTTCGAAGTAGTTCACCGCGGGGAACGAGACGTCGAGGCGGCGGGTGTCGACCAGCACGACCGCGGCGCTCGCCCCCCGGCACAGGTCGTCCCACATCGGCCAGAACCTCGGCTGGCCCGGCGTGCCGAACAGGTACAGGATCAGGTCGCGGGCCAGGCTGATCCGCCCGAAGTCCATCGCCACCGTGGTGGTCGTCTTGGCCTCGGAGCCGTTCAGCGGGTCGACCGTCTTGCTGGCCTGGGTCATCCACGCCTCGGTGTTGACCGGGGGAATCTCCGAGACGGTGCCGACCAGGGTGGTCTTCCCCACGCCGAACCCGCCCGCCACGACAATCTTCGCGGAGGTGACGTTCGGCACCGCGCGGTCAGGCGAACTCACGAAGGCCATCAATGACTCTCTTCAGCAACCGGTGGTCGTAAGGCGAGGCGTAGGTGTCCTCGTTGATCAGGACGTGGTCGGCCGCGGCCAGGTCTTCGAGCAACACCCGGGTGACGCCGAGCGACACGCCGCAGTGCGCGGACAGCTCCGCCACCGACTGGGCACCGAACGACGCCCGCTCGTACAGCCGCCGCGCCTCCGGCGACAGCCGCAGGGCCGCCGTGGGGTCGTAGTGATCCACCGAGACGAGCGTGTGCACGTACAAGTGGTGCCTGGTCCGCGTCCGGCCGCCGGTCAGCACGTAGGGCCGGACCCAGGGGTTCGCGGTCATCGGCCGCCCCCTCCGCTCATCGCGTTCATCCGGCGCAGGTCGTCGCGGAGCTGCGGCGTCAGGAGGTGACCGACGGCGTCGACCAGCTGCGCCATCTGGTGGGCGACCACGCCGAGGTTGGCACCTTCCCGCACGAGCACGGCGAACCCGGCCAGGTGGCCGATTCCCATGAAGAGAAAGTGCCCCGACGGGAACTTGAGCATCACCTGGTCGCAGCTCGTCTCGCCGACCTTGCTCGCGATGTTGTTGCCGAGGCTGATGATCCCGCTGGTCATCGCGGCCAGCGGGTCGGCCAGGTCGGCTGACATCCCGCCGGCCGCGATCAGCGGCAGTCCGTCCGCCGACACGATGAGCGCGTGCGTGACCCCCGGGGTCGAGGCGGCGAAGTTGTCGACGAGCCAGCTGAATTCCTGCGGGTCACGCGGCGGCACGGCGGGGTTAGTCATTGCTCGGCTTCCTCTTCCGTTGCGGTCGTTGCGGTGACTTCGCCGTCGCCGACGCTGGTGAGGTCGTTGCCAGCCGGCCCGGCCACGCTGGCCTGTGCCCCGGTGCCCGTGGAGAACGCGTCGAGGTCGTCGGCGAAGGCACGGCGGGCCGCTGCCTGCTGCTCCGGCGTCGGCACCATGCCCGGCGCCTGCCTCTCCGGCCGCGGCTCGTCGCCGCGCAGGCTGGCCCGCTCCCGGCGGGGCAGGTCGCCTGCCGCGCGCTCCGGGGCCTGCTCGGGGTCGCGGGCGGGCAGGTCGGGCGGTGCCCACTGCGGCAGCGGATGCGCGCGCGCGGGCTCGCCCCGGGGCAGGTCGGGGACCACGCTCGGCCGCGACGGGGCTTGCGGTGGCACCGGGACCGGCGGCGCGGGCCTGCGCTGCACCTCCTCCGCCGGCACCTCGCAGAGCAGGTGCGGCGGCAGCGTCACCATCGCGACCGTGCCGCTGCTCGGCAGCGGGCGCGCGGCGAGCCGGACGCCGATCGAGTGCTTGCGGGCGATCCGGTGCACGACGGGAAACCCGGTGTGCCGCCCGGTCCGCTCGTCGACGTCAGGAACGGCCCCGGCGAACGCGGCGTTGAGTGCCATGACCTGCTCCGCGCCCATGCCGATCCCGGTGTCCTCGATGCGGAACATCGCACCGCCGTCTTCGAGCAGGTGACAGCTCACGCTGACCGTGCCGGGCGAGTACCGGGTGGCGTTGTCGAGCAGCACGGCCATCGCCGAGCCGATGTCGTCGGCCGCGTAGCCGAGCACGGCCAGGTCGGCGACCTTCCCGATCGTGACCTGGGTATAGCGCTCGATCGCCGAGGCGGCCATCCGGATCACGTCGAGCAGCGAGGTGGTGAACCCGGCGAGCTCCTCCTCGCTGCGGCCCGCGAGCGTGCGCAGGTCGCGGCTGGCCCGGCGCATCCGGGTCACCGCGTGGTCGACCTGGTAAAGGCGCTTGAGCCGCTCCGGGTCGCCCTCGTCGGCTTCGAGCTCGTCCAGGGAGGCGCGCAGCTGCTCGGCCAGCACCAGCAGGTGGAGCCCGAACTGGTCGCAGATGTCCGGCCAGGGACCGCCGGCCAGCTGGAGCGCCGGGTCGCCGGGCTCTGCCCGCACCTCGGCGGGTGCCAGTTCGGGCACCGCCGCGGACGGTGCCGCCGCATGCCGTGCCAGCGCATGCGGTGCCGACGCGGGCATTGCCGGCGCGGGCGTCGCCGCCGGGGCGGCCGGCCCGGCCGGGGCGAGCACGGCGACGCTGCTCCCCGGCTGGCGGGCACCGTACGGATCGGCGCCGTACTGGCCGCCGCCGTACTGATCCGTGCCGTACTGATCCGTGCCGTACTGGCCGGGTGCCGGCTGGCTGGCGGCCTGCGGGGCGAACCCGGACAGAGCGCCCGCGTACTGGACGGCGCCGTGCTGCTCGCTCCCGTACCCGGCGCCGCCCGGCTGACCGAGCCCGTACTGCGTGCCGCCGTCCGGGTCGCCCTGGGGATACGGGCCGGCGGCGGCCGGGACAGCTCCCTGCTGCGCCGGGCGGTTCCAGCCCGGTTCGAACCAGTTCCCCTGGTGCGGGCCGGGCACGGGCTGACCAGTCAGCGCCCGCTCCGGCGGTGCCTGGCCGGCTGGGGGCGGGGCGGCCGCCGGCCGCCCGGTCACGGGCGCGGCGTCGGGACGGTGCCCGCGCTCAGCGTCCTGCGTTACCCCGTGACGGCGTCTGAAGCTCCACCGAGTCATGGCAGCAAGCTCTTCCAGCATCGTCGGAAAAACGGACGTTGTTCAGATTGGCACAGAAGCAGCGCAATTGCGCGGCGTTCGAAGCACGAAGCCCCGCCCGTCCCGGTAAATTCTCGGCCGGCCGCACCGACTTATTCCCCCAATGTGGTGCATAACCCAAAAAGATCTTAAATAAGACATATCAGGATGAACGAGTCGTTATGTCACCAAGCACACATACTGCACGCCACCCGGCGATCACCCTCAGCGACCGCACCTCCCGGCGCCCGGCTATCCGCTGACGGCCGCGGCCCTGGCCAGGGCCTCGTCCTCGGTGAGCGGGCTGGACGGGTGATGGCTCAGGCACATCGGGGTGCGGATCCGCTGGAAGGAGGCACCTTCCGCGGCGAGGTAGAACTCGCCGGCGGACAGGCGGCCGATGCCCGGGACGTCGCCGCCCTTGGCCTTGGCGAGCTCCCTGGCCGCGTCGATCTGGGCCGGCGCGTTGAGCAGGCCGAAGAACTGCGTGGTCGCGTTGCCCGGAATGGCGTTGTGCAGCGCCTTGGGCGACTGGGTGGCGAACAGGAGGCCGAGCCCGTACTTGCGGGCCTGCGAGGCCAGCCGCCTGGTCGACTCGCTGCACGCGGTCGTGCCCGACGACGGCACCAGGTCCTGCGCCTCGTCCATCACCAGCAGCCCGCTCAGCGGCCTGCCCTGCGCCGGGTTCCGCTTGACCCACGAGAACAGGGCCATCTGCAACTGGTTGACGAAGCCCTGCCACTGGTCGAGGCTCGCCATGCCGACCTTGCTGATCACGCTGATGCGGGCGCGCTTGCCCGGCGGCGGCGCGAGCAGCAGCCCGGGGTCCGCGGTCTCCCCCGCGCCGCCGAACAGCGGATCGGTGGCGCGGACGGCACGCAGCCGGTCGGCGAGGTCGCCGGCGATCTGCGTCGCCCGCGTCTGCGTGGACACGTGCTCGGGAAGGCGGCCGAGGATGTCGATGAACGCGCCGAGATCGCGGCCGGCGCCGCGGGCGAAGTAGCGCATCGCCTCGGTCAGCACCGCCTTCTCCTGCGGTGCCCGCCCGCTCTGCCGGGCCAGGCCGACCCGGGGAGCGAGGGCCTCGACGGCGGCGTCCACGGCGGCGTTGAACTCGTCGACGTCGTCGATGACCGCGCCGAAGTCCGGGAGCGGCTGGAAGGTGAGCGGCCGCCCGCCCTCGCGGCGCGGGGTCCAGATGACGACGTCGGTGTCCGCCAGGTAGCTCGCGGCGCGTTCCGCGTCTCCGGCGAGCCACGGGGCGGGCGCGGCGGGCCAGGGGTCGCCGAGCCTGGCGAGGTCGTTATTGGGATCGAGCACGATCGACGAGACGCCCTGCAGCGCGCACTCCTCGATCACCCGGCGCAGGAGCACGGTCTTGCCCGACCCGCTCCCGGCGAAGACCGCCAGGTGACGGCGGAGCGACGCGAGGTTGAGGGTCGTGCCCGGCCGGCCGGCGGCGGGCACGCCGACCCGGATCGCCGGCGCCTGCGCGGCCGCCAGCACGGACGCCCGCCGTACGCCGCGGCCCGGCTGGGCAGGCGCGGGGCTGACGGCTTCCCCGGTGGCGGGCAGCGACGACCCGGGGGCGGCCGGAGCCTCCCGCGGGGCAGGCGCCGGATCCGGCCGCGTCCCGGCCGCCGGGGCGAGCCCGGACGCTTCTGCCGCGTCCCAGAGGGCGACGGTCAGCAGTTCCGTGGCGTGCGCGGGCCTGCGGTCGGCGAGCCAGGCGTTGAGCGCGGGATGGCGCCGCGCGGTGAGGGCGGCGAGCGCGGCGAAGGTCACCAGGTCCTGCGGCGTGGCGGGCAGCACGACGCCGCCCTTCGCCGCGAGGCTCTCGATCTCCTGCTCGGTGACCTTCCCGCTCGGCCACGGTCCGCTGCGCAGCACGAACAGGTGCCGTTCGGGGCGGCCCGCGTCCAGGCCGGACGCCTCCGCCGCCTTCCGCACGCGGCTTTGCACCGCGTTCGGGTTCGCCGCCGCGATCGCGCGGAACGCCCAGCGGCGGTGCCGCTCGGTCCTGGCGTCGAGCACGAGGCGCAGCGAGGCGTGCAGCCTCGGGTTCTTGCCGGGCGGGGGGTCCTGGGCGAACGGGTGGTCCGCGCCCGCCCCGAGTTCCCTGACCCAGGCCTCGAACCCAGCGTCGAGCAGGGCCGGCATGGCCGCGTCCTCGGTCTTCGGGTCGAGCGCGGCGGCGGCCCGCGCGAGCACGGCGGCGTCGGCGCGCAAGGCGGCGAACTCGGCGTCCAGGGCGGCGAACTCCGCCGCCGCGGCCGCGGCGGAGGCGCCCGCCGCGGGTGCGTCCGCCGCTGACGCTGCCGTTTCCGACGGGCCAGCGCCTGGCGGGCCAGCGTCTGCCGTGCCGGTGAACGCCGGGCCGGCCTCGCCTGCTCCCGTGCCGGGCGGCGGCGCGTCCGGTCCGGCCGCGCCCGCGTTGTCCGGCGCGGCGGCGGACTGCGCGTCAAGCGCGCTCAGCTCGGTGACGGCCCGGTTGCGCAGGCACTCGCTGACGTGCGCCTCGACGCTCTTGAGCAGCCCGCGGGCGCTGTAGCGTCCGGCGTCCGCGAACGCCTCCGGCCTGATCGGCCAGGTCGGGTACGGCGGCTCGAATCCGGCGAGGGCGTAGTCCGCGCGAAACCGCTTCGCGATCATGAGGCGGCCGATGTCGGCGCTGGGGATGTTCGCGAGCTGACGGGGCGGCCGGAAGCGGTCGGTGACCGTGTCCGAGCCGTAGCCGCGGATGGCCCGCCAGCTCTCCGGCAGGCAGGACACGATGGTCAGGGTGCGGAAGCTGCGGTCCCTGAGCGTCATCAGGCCGGTGGCCATGTCGGCGAGCGCCTGGAACTGCACCGGCTCGCCCGGCCGTCCGGCCAGCTCGTCGATCAGCGCGTCGATCTGGTCGATCGCGATGACGGCGGGGCCGGTCAGGGCGAGCAGCCGGGACAGCTCGGTGATCAGCAGCCGCGGCACGCTGCGGGTGGCGTGGATCCCCCAGCGGCGGCGGTCCTCGAGGTTGACCTCGTTGCCGGTCATGAAGTAGTAGCCGACGTCCTGGTCGTCCTGGTCGGGCGAGGCGAGCAGGACAAGCGCCCGGGCGGTGTCCTGGCAGATCAGGCCGATGCGCGGGTCGACGCGCCGCAGCTCCCTGACGAAGACGCGGAGGGTGACCGGGTTCGGCGCCGTCTGGCCGGTCACGGAGTCGCGGATCGCCGGCTCGAGGCCGACCCGGTCCGCGAGGGCGGACAGCAGGGCGCGGAGCTGGTCGCGGCTGCCGTCGGGCAGCGGGAGGAGCTGTTCGACGACGCAGCCGAGCAGTTCCTCCCAGAACGCCTTGGCGGACAGGTCTCCGACCAGGAAGAAGTACCCGCCGGCCCGCTGCACCTGCTCCCTGGTCCAGCCGAGCAGGTGGGTCTTGCCGACCCCGCGCTGCCCCTGGATCACGATGCCCAGCGGGTTCGCGGCCCCGCCGGCCGCTTCCTCGATGGCCCGCGCGATGTCCTGCGACACCCCGGCGTGCAGCCCGTCAACGTGGAACGGCGCCGGCGCCCAGACGTCGTTGAGGGTCCGCGTCCAGTTGAACGTGAGCGCCGCCAGCGCGGCGAGCGAACTGTTTTCATCCCGGCCAGGGTCCTGCGGGCCGCCCCTGCCCGGATCGCCGGGCTGAACAGGGTTCGAATGCTCGGTGCTCATGATCGCTCAGTTCTGGTCGGGGCTCAGGGATCGTCTCCGGGGGGCGCTACTCGGCGCGGAAGCCGCTACTCGGTTACTCGATGCAGAACAGGTGCTTGTGCTCACCGCCGAGGCGGAGCGCCGCGTCGTGGTCCGCGGTGGTCAGCGCCTGCTGGTTGGACTGCGGAATAAGGTTGACCCGCCGCGCGGTGAACATCGCCGCGAGCGTGCCGTCCAGCGCCGTCCGCGGGATGTCGGGCAGGTGCTCGCGCAGCTCGCGGAGCTTGATGAACTCGCCGGGCCCCGGCGTGATGGCCGCGTACGCGGCGGCGACGCGCACGGTCAGGTCGCCTTCGCCCTCGACGGAGTCCCGGCGCTTGTGCCGGCCGCGGGGCCGTGCCTTGACGTCGAGGGTGGCCACGTCGGCGAGGCTGAGCCGCGCGGCGGACGTGTAGCGCTCGAACATGCCGAGCATCAGGTAGAGCGAGCGCTCCAGGATCGTGCCACGGCCGACGAGCCCGGTGGACAGCTCGTCCGCGCACCACCGCCAGCCGCCGTCGGAGAGCTCGTGCACGAACTCGCGGCCCGGCTTTTCCGACTCGACGAGCTTCAGGTCGTTGAGCCTGCGCCGTTCCTTGCCCTCGAGGCGCATGCCGATCTGCGCCTCGAGTTCACTGTTCGAGAGCTTGCGCGCGGCAGTGAGCAGGGCAAATAGCGCCGCCCGCTCCCTGGCGGATAGCTCTTCGTGATGCACGTTCAGACAACTCCTATCATCGCCACGGAGTACCGGAAAATTGTATGACCGCCGGTCCAACTAAACGCATGAAATCCGTCAAGGCGGCCAATCTCCGGCGGACCGTTACACCAACGAGACTTGGCGCCGCGACCGCGGCGGAATACGGACTTACGGACGGGCGTAAACTGAGCCGGTGGCGTTCGGAGGCTGGCCCGCGGAGGCGCTGGCGTTTTACGCGGGCCTTGAGGATGACAACTCCAAGGAGTACTGGACCGCGCGCAAGGCCGTCTACCAGGAACGGGTACTCCGGCCCATGGAAGACCTCCTTGACGAGCTCGCGCCGGAGTTCGGCGAGCCGAAGATCTTCCGGCCGTACCGGGATATCCGTTTTAGTCACGACAAAACGCCCTATAAGACCCATATCGGGGCGACGCTGGGGTCTGGGTACTACGTGCAGCTATCGACGGACGGGCTGGCCGCCGGGGCCGGGCGCTGGCGCCTGGAGCCGGACGAGCTGACCCGGTACCGCGCCGCGGTCGCCGGGCCCGACGGAGCGGAACTCGCGGCGCTCGTCGAGCGACTGCGAGCCGGCGGCGTGGAGGTACACGGGCACGCGTCGCTGAAGTCCGCGCCCCGGGGCTTCGCGGCCGACCACCCGCGGATCGAACTGCTGCGGCACAAGGGGCTGACTACCTGGCAGCACTGGACCCCGTCCCCCTGGCTGTCCCGCGCCGACGCCCAGGGGAAGGTCCGGGAGTTCTTCCGTACGAGCACGCCGCTGTGCGACTGGCTCGCCTCGCACGTCGGGGACTGACCGCCGGCCGCGCCGGTATTCGCTCGCCCGATATTGGCTAGCACCGGGCCGCCGGCCGCGGGACCATGAACCGCATGGTCTTGGTGCGGCGGATTACGGCGGACGACTGGGAACTGATGCGGGACGTGCGCCTCGCCGCGCTCGCCGAGGCGCCGTCCGCCTTCGGCTCCTCGTACGCGCGGGAGGTCGCGTTCACGCAGGCGCAGTGGCGCGGACGGTTCAGCGAACGGTCCGTGACCTTCGTGGCCTACGACTCCGCTGACGGTCCCGCCGGCGAGTCCGCTGACTTCCCGGCCGGCGGCGTGGTGCCCGCGGGCCTGGCCGGGGTCTACGTCGAGGACACGGCGGCGGATGTCGTGTCCGTGTGGGTGCGGCCGGCCTTTCGCGGGCGCGGCGTCGGCGAGGCGCTCATCGACTCGACGGCCGTCTGGGCGACGTCGCGCTCGTTCCCCGCCCTGTACCTGTGGGTGATCGAGACCAACGCACCCGCCCGGCGCCTCTACGCGCGCTGCGGCTTCACCCCGACCGGCGAGAGCCAGCCGCTCCCGTCGGACCCGGCTCTCACCGAGATCCGGATGAGCCGGCCGCTCCCGCCATGAGGGAGCGGCCGGCCGCCGCGGACGGCAATCGCGCCCTAGCGTCATGCCGGGCCGCCCTCATCCCGGCTTAGCGTCACTCCGGGCGGTCGGCGAACTCGACGCGGACGCCAAGCAGCCGGACGGGGCGGCCGGGGGTGAACTTCTCCAGCGCGGCCTGCGCGGCCTGTTCGATCGTGGCGGCCCACTGCTCCGGCGCCGGCCCGGTCGCGCTGCCGCTGGCGGCGGCGCCGGCCAGCGGCAGCGGCTCCACGGCGGGCCGCGGCGCTCCCGGTGGCCGCTGCTGCGCGGCGGGGACCGGGGTGCCGTGGGTGACCGTGATGAACGGCGCGAAGCGGACCTTGACCACCACCCGGGCGACCGGGCGGTCGGTGACCTCGCCGGCGACCTGGCGGGCCAGGCGCCGGATCTGGGCCGTGACCTCCGGCCAGTCCGCGAGGTTGCGCTGGAAGGTGACCTCGCGGCCGTGCGAGCGCGGGACGTACGGGGTCGGGTCCACCGCGGACTCGCCCATGCCGTTGCCGAGCAGCACGAGCCAGGGGCCGGTCGTCGGACCGAATTCCCCGGCGAGGCGCCGCGGGTCGGCGTCCGCGAGCTGCCGCACGGTGGTGATGCCGAGGGCGGCGAGCCTGGCCGTGGTCTTCGCGCCGATCCCCCAGATCGCGTCCGGCGGCCGGCCGCCGAGCACCGGGAACCAGGTCGCGCCGGTGAGCCTGGCCACGCCGGCCGGCTTGCCGAGGCCGGTCGCGATCTTCGCCTGCAGCTTGTTCTCGCCGATGCCGACCGAGCAGTCAAGGCCGGTCGCCGCCTTGACGTCGGCGGCGAGGCCCCGGGCGAAGCCCTCCGGGTCGCCGGTTTCCACGCCGACGAACGCTTCGTCCCAGCCGAGGACCTCGACGGGGCACCCCGTCTCGCGGAGGGTCGCCATCACCAGGGCCGAGTGCGCGTCATAGGTCTCGGCGTCTACCCGGAGGAAAACGCAGTCCGGGCAGCGCTTCGCGGCCGTCCGCAGCGGCAGGCCCGAGTGCACGCCGAACTCCCGCGCCTCGTAGGACGCGGTGCTGACCACGCCGCGCTTGGCGGGGTCGCCGTCGCCGCCCAGCACGACAGGCTTGCCGCGCAGTTCCGGGCGGCGCAGCACCTCGACGGCCGCGATGAACTGGTCGAGATCCACGTGCAGCACCCACCGGCTCACAACGGGAACGGTACCCGCCCGGCCGCGCCGTAACGATCCCGGAACGCCATGAGCATAGCGTTGCTGCCGTGATGACCGATCGCCGCCGCAGGCCGGCCAGGGCCGCGGCGGTGGCGCTGTTCTGCCTCT
>DAHWEX010000694.1 GCA_027326205.1 Actinomycetota bacterium | reverse complement strand
CGGTGCCGGTGCCCGGCCGCCCGGCCTTCGTCGGCGTCTCCCACACCGGCCCGGCGCAGAAGTAGTCGATGCCGTCGGTCACGGCGGCCGCCGACGACTGCTCCGGGCTGTGGCTGGACAGGCCGATCACCGGCTCGGGCCCGAGGATCTTCCGCGCCACCGGCACCGGCAGGTCGTCCTGGCCTAGGTGCAGCACGTCGGCCCCGGCGGCCAGGGCCACGTCGGCCCGGTCGTTCACCGCGAGCAGCGTCCCGTGCCGGGCGCACGCGGCGGCGAACACCTCGAGCAGGGCGAGTTCCTCGCCCGCCTCCAGCCCCTTCTCCCGCAACTGGACGATGTCCACCCCGCCGGACAGCACCGCGTCGAGGAACGGCACCAGGTCTCCCCGGGCGCGCCGCGCGTCCGTGCAGAGGTACAGCCGCGCGTCAGCCAGTCGCGCCCGCAGATCACTTGTCATCCCCCCATGGTGCCCCATCGCCGGAGCTCGAGCCTGGCACAGGCGGCGCCGGAGGGACCGAGGGCCGGCAGGTGCGTGCCGCCGGCGCCGGACGGCCGGTTTAACAGGTAAACTTTTTGCCCGAGGTTAACTTTTAACCTCTCAGGCGTAATTTGTTTACATCGGGCAAAAAGTCTTCCCGTTGACTGCGGGCGGCGCAACGCGCCGCCCGCGGTCGGGGCCCCCGGTACCCGACATATCGGGCGAGCGGGTTACTATCGAGCGGGTTACCATCAAGTGAACAGCACGGGAGCCTGACAGCGGGCTGAGAGGGAGGCGAACCGCCTCCGACCGTCGAACCTGATCCGGATAATGCCGGCGAAGGGAGCGGACATGGACGCGGACGTCATCGTGGTGGGCGGCGGCGTGATCGGCACCGCGATCGCCTGGCGGGCCGCCCGCGCGGGCCTGCGGGTGACGCTGATCGACCCGGGCGGCGACGACCCGCTCGTGGACGACAAGGCGAGCCTGGTCGCGGCGGGCATGCTCGGCCCGGTCTCGGAGTCCGTCTTCGGCGAGCGGGACCTGCTCGCCCTCAACCTGCACGCCGTCGACCGGTTCCCGTCCTTCAACGCCGAACTAGAGGCGGCCGCGGGCGCGGTGACCGGCCTGCGCACCGAGGGGACCCTTGCCGTCGCCTACGACAGCGGCGACCTGGCCGCGCTCGACCGCCTCACCGACTTCCGGCACTCCATCGGCCTCGCGGCCGAGCGGCTCGACGCCCGCGAAGTCCGGCGGCGCGAGCCGTTCCTCGCGCCGGGCACCAAGGGCGGCGTCTTCGCCGCCGGCGACCTGTCGGTCGACAACCGCCGCTACCTGGCCGCGCTGCGGTCGGCGGCCGCGGCCGCGGGCGTCCAGGCGGTCGGCGGCACCGTCACGGCGGTCGGCGCCGGGCAGGTCGTCGTACGGCCCGGCGGGCCGGGGCCGTCGCCGTCGGAGCCCCGTCGTCCCGCCGGCGCCCGGCCGCGCCGGCTCACCGCGGGCACGGTGGTGGTCGCGGCCGGCCACGCCACCCGCCACCTCGACGGGGTCCCCGCGCAGGTCCGCGGGGCGATCCGTCCGGTGAAGGGGCAGATCCTGCGCCTGCGGCACCCGGGGAACATCCCGCCCGTCCTCACCCGTACCGTGCGCGCGATCGTCCAGGGCCACGACCTCTACCTCGTCCCGCGGGCCGACGGCGAGCTCGTCGTCGGCGCGACCCAGGAGGAACGCGACGACCGCGACGTCCTGGCCGGCGCCGTGCACGACCTGCTCCGGGACGCGGCGATCGCGGTCCCGGCGGTCAGCGAGCTGATCTTCGCCGAGGCGAACGCCGGGCTGCGCCCCGGCACCAGCGACAACGGGCCCATCCTCGGCCCGGTCGCGGCCGCGGGCGGCCGCCGCCTGATCGTCGCGGCCGGCCACTTCCGCAACGGCATCATGCTGTCGGCCGTCACCGCCGACGCCGTGGCGGCCATCCTCGGCGGTCAGCCGCCCCACCCGGCGTGGGCCCCGTTCCGGCCCGGCCGGTTCGGCGCGCCGGACCTCCCGTCGGAGGCCGGGGTGCCCGCTGGCGGCACCGCTGCCGCTGCCGCGACCAAGGGAGAGACGGCGCGATGACCCTCACCGTCAACGGCGACCCGCGTGAACTGCCGCCCGGCGCCACCCTGGACGACCTCGTGGCCCAGGTTGTCTCGTCCGTCCAGGGGGTCGCGGCCGCCGTCGACGGCACGGTCGTGCCCCGCCGCGCCTGGGCCGGCACCCCGCTCGCCGACGGCGCCGTGGTCGAGATCGTGACCGCGGTCCAGGGAGGATAAAAGAAGATGAGCGTCAAGCACGAGGGCGTCCGTCCGCCGCTCGCCGGCCCCGCCGGGGCGGCTCACCCGGACACCTGGCGCGTGGGCGGCCGCGAACTGACCTCCCGCCTCATCGTGGGCACCGGGGGAGCGCCGTCTCTCGACGTCCTCGGCAAGGTCTTCGCCGCCTCCGGGACCCAGCTCACCACGGTCGCCATGCGCCGGGTCAGCGCGTCGGGAGAAGGCTCCCTGATCGGCACCGCCCGGCAGGCCGGCGTCACCCTCATCCCGAACACCGCCGGCTGCCACACCGCCGCCGAGGCCCTGCTGACGGCCCGGCTAGCCCGCGAGGCCCTCGACACCGACCTGGTCAAGCTCGAGGTCGTCGCCGACGACATCACGCTGCTGCCCGACCCGGTGGAACTGCTTGAGGCGGCCGGGTTGCTCGTCGCCGACGGTTTCACCGTGCTGCCCTACACCAACGACGACCCGGTGCTGGCGCTGCGCCTCGAAGAGGCCGGCTGCGCCGCCGTCATGCCCCTGGGCGCGCCGATCGGTTCCGGCCTCGGCATCAGGAACCCGCACAACATCGCGATGATCGTCGAGCGGGCCGGGGTGCCCGTGGTCCTCGACGCCGGCATCGGCACCGCGAGCGACGCGGCCCTGGCGATGGAACTCGGCTGCGCCGCGGTCCTCGTCGCCTCGGCGATCACCCGGGCCGCCGACCCCGAGCGCATGGCGGTCGCGATGGCCCTAGCCGTCGAGGCCGGCCGCGCCGCCTACGGGGCCGGGCGCATACCGCGCCGCTGGCACGCGGTGGCCTCCAGCCCGACGAGCGGCCTGCCGACCGGGACAACCGCATGATCCCCCGGGTGCTCACGATCGCCTCGTCCGATTCCGGCGGCGGGGCGGGGATCCAGGCCGACCTCAAGGCGTTCGCCCGCTGCGGCGCCCACGGCATGTCCGCGATCGTCGCGCTCACCGCGCAGAACACCCTCGGGGTGACCTCGATCGCCGAGCAGTCGGCCGGCTTCGTCCGGGACCAGATCAGGGCGGTGCTCGACGACATCGGCGCCGACGCCGTCAAGACCGGCATGCTGTTTTCCGCGCCGATTATCGAGGCGGTCGCCGACGAGCTGTCCGGGCGCGGCCTGCCGCTGGTCGTGGACCCGGTGATGGTGGCGAGCTCCGGCAGCCGGCTGCTGCGGCCGGACGCGGTGGCGACGCTGACCGGACTGCTGTTCCCGCTCGCCACCGTGGTCACCCCGAACCTGCCGGAAGCCCAGGCGCTCACCGGCCTGGCCACCGAGGACCGGGCCGCGCTCGCGGAGAAGCTGGTCGCGATGGGGGCCCGGGCCGCCCTGGTCACCGGCGGGCACGGCGCCACGCCGGCCGACCATCTCTACGACGGCCGGACGCACCTGGCGATCCCCGTCGCCCGGCACGCCATCGCGGCGACGCACGGCGCCGGGTGTACCCACTCGGCCGCGCTGGCGGCCGGCCTGGCGGCCGGCCGCTCTCTGCCCGACGCGGCCCGGCAGGCCGCGGCCGTAGCGGGCGACGCGGTCGCGCACGGCCTGGCGGGGCTGGGCGGCGGTGACGGCCCGGTCCACGTCCTGCACATGTTTCCCCCGGGGTGACCGTGGCGTGTATTGAGGTGGCCTTCAGGAAGCTTCCAGATCCGTTGCCTACTGTCTGAGGCGTTAGGCGTTAAGTCGCAGGAGCATGGAGGCTGGAACCGTGCCGGAAAAGGCGGTCATCTCGCATCGCGGCGAGAGGTATGAGATTGGGCGTGGGAAGCGCTTCTACGGCATCTGGGTTGTCGGGGCGCCGTACGACGCGCCGGTCGACCGCTGGCCGGAAAACCGCGACGGCTGGCAGCAGGCGTGGGCGCGGTTTTCCTCGCTGGAGGCGCCGACCGCGATCACGCCCGTCGCCCGGGAGCGCAAGGGCTCGCGGCTGAGGATCGGCCCGAGCGGGGAAAGTGACGCGAAACCGGGCGCTGACGTTTCCAGTGCAGGGGAGGCGGCCGCAAGGCGCTCCCGTCACGGTAGCGGACTACTAGCGGGGGAGGGGTTGCTCGTCCTCGGCGTCGTGCTTGGCCTGGCCGGACTCTTCCCCGCCTACGAGGGCGGGCAGAGCCTGCTGTCGCAGTGGGACCAGGTCGTGCCGCACCTGCTCTACGTGATCGGCTGGGCGGTGACCGCGGCGCTCGTCGCGCTCAGCGTCGCCCGGCCGAGCAAGGCGGCCAGGCTCGGCGGACTGTTCGGCCTCGGGCTGAGCGCTGTGACGTTCGGCTTGTTCCTCGCGGACTGGGGACAGCTCAGCGCCAGCGGCGTGACGTTCGGCACCGGCCTGCTGGTGAGCACGCTGAGCTGGGCCGCGTGCACGGCGGGGGCCGGGCTGGTGCTCGGTGCCAGCAGGGGCGGCCTGGAACGGCGGGACCTGCCGTCGCGCCCGGTGCGCCCGGGGCGGGACCACGTGGGACCGATCGTCCTGCTCGCCCTGGGCGGCATCGGCACCGCCGCGGCCTTCGCGCCGTCGTGGGACCGTTACGTCCTGACCGCCGCGGCTACCGGGGTCACGCAGACCGTCACCGCGGGCAACGCGTTCGACAACCCGGGACTGACGATCGCGGGCAACGTGTCCGTCATGGTCGCGGTCGTCGCGGTGGACGCCGTCGCGGCCCTGTGGCGCCCGGCCAAGCATGGCGCGTGGCTGCTCGCCGGGGCGATCGTGCCCCTCGCGGCCGAGATCATCTCCGCCGTCGCCCAGGTCAGCACGGCCGCGTCGCCCTCGCTGTTCGACATCAGCCCGTCCGAGGCGACTTCCCTGGGACTGAAGGTCTCGTCGGGACTCACCGGGTCCTTCTGGGTCTTCTTTGTGTTCGTTATTTCACTGCTGGTATCGTGCGCGTGGCTCTTCACCGAGCCGGGGCATCAGGTAATGCCGGCAATCCCGGTATCGCCGTGGCAGCCCGCCGGAGGGGACCAGGGAACGCACAGCGCCGCCGATGCGTCCGCGGATGAAGACGCGGATAGCGACGCGAGCGACGACGTCGACGGCGATGACACCGATAGCGGCGCCGGGACCGTCGATAGCGGTGCGGGGACCGGAGACGGGGGAACAATCCGCTTACGCCTAAAAGAGCCGCCAGGCCCCGAGTTCTGGTCGCAGAAAACGCCCCCGGCGCCATCGCCGGGGGCGTATCTCTTATGGCGAGCAAAGCTCGCCCGGGAGGCTACGCAGGAAAGTAGGTATTCCTACGTATGCCCTACTTACCGGTGGCCGCCTGGTACTTGGCAACGACGTCAGCGGGCACGCGGCCGCGGTCCTTAATGTCGATGCCGTTCTCGCGCGCCCAGTTCCTGATTTCGGTCGTGTTCAGCGTGGAAGCCGCCCCGCGGCCCGCCCGACCTGCGACACGGCCGCGGCGAGCGGTGCCGCCCACCTTGCGGGCGTGCGTGACGTACTTGCCGAGAGCGGACCGCAGCTCCTCGGAGTGCTGCGCGTTCAGGTCGATCTCGTATTCAGTCCCGTCCAGGGAGAACCGAACCGTACCCTCCGCGTCCCCGCCGTCAATGTCGTCTATGAAGAGTGTTGTGATCTTTTGGGCCACTTGGAATCCGCCTTTCCTGGTATCGACAGGCATCATACGATGCCTGCGGTGCGTTAGGCGCCCAGGACCCACCCCGTCCCACACAAGCCTGGAGAATGCCGGTTCCCCGTGTCCGGACACCCAGCTTTGTAGGCGCTTAGCTCAGCTAAGCATAACTCACGCCGCAGGGTAAGTACTCCAGCGAATGAATAAGAATCATGTCGGGGCTCCGGTTACGCAATCGGATGCTCACTGGTTTAGACCGTTCAGACCGGCCAGGATTCCCGGACCCATCCCATCTGCCAGAACATCCACTCGTACCTGCTGGTCGTGCGGAAGTGACGGCGCACTCGGCCCCGCTCATGATCGGAAAGAACTTCAGAAAGCCCGTCCAGTTCGGCGATCGCGCCCGCGGCGACCGCGCCGTACTCGTCGCCGCCATAGGTGGAGATCCACCGCTGATAACGCGGATCCGGAGATCCGCCGGCGAGCAGGTGCTTGCCGACGGCCGCGTAGATCCAATAGCAGGGCAGCACCGCGCCGACGCCTTCCGCATAGCTGCCGCCCCGGACGGTGGCGAGCAGGTAACTGGTATAGGCGAGGTTGGTCGGCGCCTGCTCCGCGCGCAGCAGCATCTCCCTGGAAACCCCGAGGTCGCCGAGAAGCGCGCCGTGAAGTTCCAGTTCAACCGCGTTGGCCTCGGCTGCGTGGGTGGCGAACATCCGCATCGCGGTCGCGGTCGGCGCGCGGCTTGCGACCGCGGCCAGGGCGCGCGCGTAGTCCCGCAGGTAAAGCGCGTCCTGGATCACGTAGAACGCGAATGACTCCTCGGGCAGCGTCCCGTCGGTGAGCCCGGTAAGGAACGGATGCGCGAGGATCGCCGCGTAGATATCGCTGATGCTCGCCCACAACTGGGCACTGAACGATTCGGCCACCGCGCCACAATAATCCCTTTGATCCCGGTCCGGGGACCGATGGCGGCGTCTGGGTCGAGGCGGGCGCGCCCGTCCCGGCGCCTCGCCCGTCCGCTGGGGCGCGTGCAACGCCGGCTCGGGCTCCGCGGCCGGCGGCCGGACAACCGGCATACCCCCTGTCCGCGCCCGGCCGCAGCCCGTTAGCCTGGTGCCCGGACGGACGCGGCCGGGGAAACGGGGGATCGATGGGCGGACTCAGCTACGGATCGGTGCGGCCGGCGGTGGCGCTGACGAACCTGGCCACGGTGGCGACGTACATGTTCTGGCTCATGTACCGCAACATCGCCTCCGACGGACTGGTCTTCAACGACCCGCTGCACGACGGGGTGATCTCCGCGCCCGGCGCGGTGCTCGCCTCACCGTCCTGGGAGAACTCCGCCACCCACGTCACCCAGGACTACGTGTACCACTGGACCAGGGACGGCGCGGTCGTCGCCCTCGAGCTCGCCTGGGCCTACGCGAACGGCACCCTCCCCGACAACCAGCCGCTGCTCGACTACGTGACGTTCGCCCAGACGTGCCAGGAGTCGGCGGGCGACTTCGACCGCGCCTCCTACTACATCAACGGCACGCAGCGCCCCTGGACCGACCAGACCGACGGCCCCGCGCTGCAGACGCTCGCGCTGCTCGCCATGTACAAGCAACTGGACGCGCCGACTCAGCAGGTCGCGGCTCAGGTCATCACGGGGAACCTGAACTTCCTTGAGACCGCCTACCAGGGACAGACCTACAACCTGTGGGAAGAGGAGTACGGCTACTCGTTCTTCGCCCGCTCCGCCCAGCTCCGCTGCTTCCAGGCCGTCGCCGCGAACACCGCGGGGATCGCGGCCCCCGGGTGGCTCCCGTCCGCGATCACCTGGCTCACCAACGCCCTCGACAGCCACTGGAACGGGACCGTGTACCAGTCGATGCTGCCCGTCCCTACGGACTACCGCGCCCCCTACGACCCGAACATCGACATCGTCATGTCGGCGGTCTACGGCGCGGAGTCGGTGACCGACCCCCGGCTGCTCGCCACCGCCGCGCGGTTGCGCGCCCAGTGGGCCGACCCGGGCTCGAAGTACTTCTACCCGATCAACGGCGCCGACGCCGCGGCCGGCCTCGGCCCGCTCCTCGGCCGCTACCCGGGCGACGTCTACGACGGCGACAACGACTCCCCGGGCGACGACCACCCGTGGGCCCTCACCACGGCGAACTTCGCCGAGCTGTACTACCGCGTCGCGGCGAAGGTCGCGTCGTCCGCGACGGTCCCGGCCGACGCGCTCAGCGCCGCGTTCCTCGCCCAGGTCGGGGTGACGCCGCAGACCGCGGCCGCGGACGCCGCGGCCGCGCTGCGCTCGGCCGGCGACGCGATGCTGCGGGCGATCGTGTACCACAGCGACCACTTCGAGCTGAGCGAGCAGTTCGACGCGGCCACCGGCTACGAGAAGTCCGTGTCGAACCTCTCGTGGAGCTACGCGGCGTTCCTGTCCGCCGTCCGGGCGCGAACCGCCGCCGGCTGACCGCCGCCCCCGGCTGACCGCTGCCGCCCTCCGGTCCGCTGCCGTCACAACTGTCACATCTCTTACGGGTGTCTGGTTGAGTCACGCCAATCACGGACCGGTAACTGGCTAATTTCCGATTAACCGGACATTGTCGTTTCCGGAATATCGTCAAGCGGGTGATGTGACATATCCCACACTCGCCCGGCCGAACGCCCGCGTTTGCCAATCATCTCCGGATGGCGGCTGTCACCGCTCTGGCCTGCGAATATAGCCAAGCCGTGCAATCACGTAATGATAACGAGGCGGGCGGTGATCGAACCGTGATCTCTATCGAAATGCGCCGGTAAAAATCGGACTGCGCCAGACGTGGCCCGCGAGCTGATGGTACGCAAGAACGGCACGCGGGAGAAAAATTACCCCGGGCAGGCAACTCAATACGCGCGGTAAAGCGCAGGAAAGGATCAAATGATGGCCAGCACGATGCTTAAGCGAAGGTCAGATACCTATGTCCGGGTCTGCGGCGACCGTGGAGCGGCCTAGGGATGCGCCGCCACTGGCTGGCCAGCGTGGCGGTCGCCGCGGCGGCGATCAGCGTCCCGGTCACCGCCTTCTCGGGTACCGCGCAGGCGGCGACCGCGAGCGGCCAGCAGACGACAGTCAGCAAGAGCGCGGTCACGCGCACCGTTCTCAAGCGCAAGGGGAGGGCCGCCGCGGTCACCTGGAACATGGTGGCGGCGGCCAGGGCACGGCGGCTAGTAGGCGATCCGTACGCCTACGGGGGGACCAGCCCGGCGGGCTTCGACTGCTCGGGCCTTACCCAGTGGATCTACCGGCACACGGGCCACGGCAAGGTGATCGACCGCACGGCGGACGACCAGTACCGCCAGTTCAAGCGGATCAGCCATAAGGACGCCCGCCCCGGTGACCTGGTGTTCTTCCACGACACGAGCGACCCGGCCAGCTTCGTGTACCACGTGGGCGTCTACGAGGGCGGCGAAGAGATGGTGGCGGCCACGACCTACGGTCAGGGCGTCCAACTCCAGTCGTTCGCCTGGGGCGGCGACACCGTCACGTTCGGGACGATCACGCACGCGTAGTGCGGCCATAACGCGGCGTCGTGTCCGGGCGACGTCGCTCGCTCTCCCCGCCTCCCCGTAGCCAGCTGGGTATGCTACGTGGACGATGCGGAACGGGAGCGTTTAAGTGGAACCTGCTCAGGCCCAGTCCCAGCCGGCGCTCTCGCGCCGTCACGAGGCCGGGGCAGGCTCCGCGCGCGGCATGCTGTTCACCGTGCTCGGCGAGTGCGTCCTGCCGGGCGAGGGCAGCGCCTGGACGAGCGCGGTGCTCGCGGTGTTCGAGCGCATGGGCGTGGCCGAGAAGGCCACCAGGCAGGCGCTGATGCGCACCGCCAACGCCGGCTGGCTCAGCCCGGAGAAGGTCGGCCGCCGCACCCGGTGGCTGCTCACCCCCGCGGCGACCAGGATGCTCACCGACGGCGCGCGGCGCATCTACTCCTTCGGCCCGGCCCAGGACTGGGACGGGCAGTGGGTCCTGGTCCAGGTGCGCATCCCGGAGACCGACCGGCGGGCGCGGCACGCGGTGCGGACCCGGCTCGCGTGGGCCGGCTTCGGGTCGCTCGGGCCCGGCCTGTGGATCAGCCCGCACGTCGCCCGCGAGCCGGAGGCGACGCGGGTGCTCGGCGAGGCGGGTGTCGCGCGGGACGCGCACGTGTTCGTCGCCCGGCGGACCGGCCTGTCGCAGACCAGGGAAATGGTCGCCGCCGCGTGGGACCTGCCCGCGGTCGAGGCGCAGTACGAGCGGTTCGTGAACGAGTTCCGCGGCCCGGGCGCCCCCGGGGACGTGCTGCTGCGCCAGCTTGAGCTGGTGCACGCCTGGCGGCGGTTCCCCGCGCTCGACCCGGCGCTGCCCCTCGAACTGCTGCCGCCCCGCTGGACGGGCACCAGGGCGGCGGAGCTGTTCAGCGACCGGCACCAGCGGTGGCTGGCGGACGCGCGCCGCGAGTGGAAGCGGCTCAACAGCGACGATTAACCCCGGCCGCCCCGGGCGAGCCGGCGGCCCGCGGCGGCCGGGCACTGGTAAACATTCTACGAACCATTGACGGAACTGCGCTTGTTCGTAGAACATAGGGGCATGTCGCACGTCGACTTCCGGACGTCTCCGGCGCGGTACCGGCACTGGCAGCTCAGCATCGACGGGCCGGTGGCGACCATCGCCATGGACGTCGACGCCGACGGCGGCCTCGTGCCCGGCTACGAGCTGAAGCTGAACTCCTACGACCTGGGCGTTGACATCGAGCTCTACGACGCGGTGCAGCGGCTGCGGTTCGAGCACCCCGAGGTCAGGGCCGTCGTCATGACCAGCGGGAAGGACAAGATCTTCTGCGCGGGCGCCAACATCCGCATGCTGGCGGCGTCGGCGCACTCGTGGAAGGTGAACTTCTGCAAGTTCACCAACGAGACCCGCAACGGCATCGAGGACGCCACGGAGAGCTCCGGCCAGGTCTACCTGGCGGCGCTGAACGGAACGGCGTCCGGCGGAGGCTACGAGCTGGCCCTGGCCTGCGACCAGATCCTCCTGGTGGACGACCGCTCGTCGGTGGTGTCGCTGCCCGAACTGCCGCTGCTCGGCGTGCTGCCCGGCACCGGCGGCCTCACCCGCGTGGTGGACAAGCGCCACGTGCGCCGCGACCTGGCCGACTACTTCTCGACCAAGGCGGAGGGGATCGGCGGGAAGAAGGCGGTCGCGTGGAAGCTCGTGGACGAGGTGGTGCCGCGGGCGCGCTGGCAAGAAGTCATTACCGAACGGTCCGCTGCCCGCGCGTCGTCCGCAACGCGCCTGCCCGGAGGGCCGGCGATCGAGCTGACCCCCCTGGAGAAGACCGAGGCGCGGACGGAGACCGGCGCCAGGCAGGTCTCCTACCCGCACGTGTCCGCGGTGATCGACGCCGGGCGCCGGTCCGTGCGGATCACGGTGACCGGGCCGGAAACCGACGCCCCGGCCTCGATGGACGGCGTCTACGCCCAGGGGGCCGCGTTCTGGCCCCTGGCGGTGGCCCGCGAACTGGATGACCTCATCCTCGACCTGCGCACCAACGAGACCGAGGCCGGCACCTGGGTCTTCACGACCGCCGGCGACGCCGCGCTGGTGCTGGCGCACGACGACCTGCTGCTCGCCCATTACGAGAGCGACTGGCTGGCGCGGGAGATCGTCCTGTACTGGAAGCGGACGCTGAAGCGGCTGGACGTGACGTCCCGGTCGCTGATCGCGCTGGTCGAGCCGGGTTCGTGCTTCGCCGGGTCGCTGCTCGAGCTGGCCCTGGCCGCCGACCGGTCCTACATGCTGTCCGGCCTCTTCGAGGACGCGGACCCCGGCGCGGCCCCCGCGGCCGTCACCGTCGGCCCGGCGAACCTCGGCCCGCTGCCGATGGGCAACGGCCTGACCCGCCTGCAGACCCGCTTCTTCGGCGACGCCGGCGCCCTGGCCGCCGCGGAGAAGGCGGCCGGCGAACCGCTGGAAGCCGGGGACGCGGAAAGACTCGGCCTGGTGACGTTCGCGCCCGACGACATCGACTGGGACGAAGAGGTGCGGATCGCGGTGGAGGAGCGCGCCTCGTTCTCCCCGGACGCGCTGACCGGCCTGGAGGCGAACTACCGCTTCGCCGGGCCGGAGACGATCGAGACCAAGATCTTCGGGCGGCTGACCGCCTGGCAGAACTGGATTTTCTACCGGCCCAACGCCTCGGGCCCGGACGGCGCGCTGCGCGCCTACGGCACCGGCAAGCGGGCCGACTTCGACCGGAAGCGGGTGTAGCTCTTCATGTCACGGCCAGATTACGCCGAGAAGATCCCCAACAACGTCGGCCTGGCCGAGGACCGGCGGCTGCAGCGGGCCCTGGAGTCCTGGCAGCCGAACTTCCTGTCCTGGTGGGAGACGATGGGCCCGACCATGCCCACCCGGGACGTGTACCTGCGCACCGCGATCGACGTGCGCGGCGAGGGCTGGGCGACGTTCGGGCACGTGCCGATGATCGACTACCGCTGGGGCATCTTCCTGGCGGATGCGAACCCGGACCGGCGGATCGCGTTCGGGCGGCACAAGGGCGAGCCGGCCTGGCAGCAGGTGCCGGGGGAGTACCGGGCCGAACTGCAGCGGCTGATCGTGATCCAGGGCGACACCGAGCCCGCCTCGGTCGAGCAGCAGCGCAACCTGGGGGCGACCGCGCCGTCCCTGTACGACCTGCGGAACCTGTTCCAGGTCAACGTGGAAGAGGGCCGTCACCTGTGGGCGATGGTGTACCTGCTGCACGCCTACTTCGGCCGCGAGGGCCGGGAGGAGGCCGAGGAACTGCTGCACCGCAACTCCGGCTCGGCCGACTCGCCGCGGATCCTGGGGGCGTTCAACGAGGAGACGCCGGACTGGCTGTCGTTCTACATGTTCACCTACTTCACCGACCGGGACGGCAAGTACCAGCTCGGCACGCTGAAGGAGAGCGCGTTCGACCCGCTGTCGCGCACCTGCGAGTTCATGCTCAAGGAGGAGGCCCACCACATGATGGTGGGCACCACCGGGGTGGACCGGGTGGTGGAGCGGACCGCGCAGGTCATGCTGGAAAACGAAACCGACGACGTCGCCGCGTACGGGGCGATCCCGCTGCCGGTGATCCAGAAGTACCTGAACTTCCACTACTCGGTGTCGCTTGACCTGTTCGGCGGGGAGACGTCGACGAACGTGGCGAACTACTACACCGCCGGGCTGAAGGGCCGCTGGCTGGAGGAACGGCGCAAGGACGACCACCTGCTCGGCGACGACTCGATCATGGTGGACGCCCTCATCGAGGGGGACATCGCCCAGACCGAGGTGGCGGCGCTCGTCGGGCTCAACACCGACCTGCGCCGGGAGTACATCGCCGACTGCTCCGGCGGCGTCAAGCGGTGGAACCGGATCCTCGCCGAGGCGGGCCTGCCGCAGCGGCTCTACCTGCCGCACGTCGCGTTCAACCGCAAGGTCGGCGCGTTCGCGGGCATCGAGGCGTCGCCGTCGGGAGAGAAGCTCAGTCCTTCCGAATGGGAGGCGGGTAAGGGACAATGGCTGCCAACCGACACGGACAAGACCTTTGTCCGGTCGCTCATGCGGCCGGTCTACGAGCGCGGCAAGATCGCTGCCTGGGTCGCACCCCCGCGCGGTGCTCCCGCGGGCGGGGGAATCAACGGCCAGCCGTTCGACTACGACTACGTGCACCTGGCCTAGGCCGGGGCGGAACACTCAGGACGGTTGCATTGGCGCAGCTTTTCAACGCTAGCGAGTACCTGCTCGACCGGCGGCTGGCCGCCGGGGACGGCGACCGGCTGGCGCTGACCGGCCCCGGCGGCGACGTCAGCTACGCCGAACTGGCCGAGCGTGTCCGCCGCACCGCGGCGGGACTGCGCGCGGTCGGCGTCCGGCCGGAGCAGCGCATCGTGATGGTGATGGCGGACTCGCCGCACTTCGCCGTGGTTTACCTCGCCGCGATGCGGGTGGGCGCGATCCCGGTGCCGGTCTCCACGATGCTCCGGGCCGACGGCATCGCGGAACTGCTGCGCGACTCGCGGGCCGGGTTCCTCGCGGTCACCAGCGAGTTCGCCGCGGTGGCGGAGTCGGCCGCGGTGCTGGCCTGCACCGGGGCGGCGCCGGAACTGACCGCGATCCTGGCCGACTGCGAGCTGGCGTCCGCCCCGCGGCCGGTTCACCTGCTGGACGACCTGGCCGCCGCCGACCCGGACGACTTCGTCTACGGCACCTCGGCCGACTCGCCCGCGTTCTGGCTCTACACCTCCGGCACCACGGGGGCGCCGAAGGGCGCGATGCACCGGCACGGGTCCGTCCCCGTGGTCTGCGAGACCTACGGGCGGCGGGTGCTCGGCATCCAGCCCGACGACCGGTGCCTGTCGGCGGCGAAGGCCTTCTTCGCCTACGGGCTCGGCAACTCGCTGCTGTTCCCGCTGGCCGTCGGCGCGGCGAGCGTGCTGCTGCCGCGGCCGTCCCGGCCGGACCTGATCGCGGAGACGGCGGTCAAGTACGGGGCGACGCTGTTCTTCGGCAGCCCGACGTTCTTCGCGAACATGCTCCGCGCGGGCATGGCGGCGGACGCGCTCGGCGCGGTGCGGCTGGCCGCCTCGGCGGGCGAGGCGCTGCCCGCCGCCCTCTACCAGCGGTGGACCGGGCACTTCGGCGTCGACATCATCGACGGCATCGGCATGACCGAGATGCTGCACATCTTCCTGTCCAACGCCCCGGGGGCGGTCAAGCCGGGCACGACCGGGGTCGCCGTCCCCGGCTACGACCTGAAGCTGGTGGACGAGGACACCGGGCACGAGGTCGCCGCGGCGGGGGCGCCCGGCACGCTGTTCGTGCGCGGCGCGTCCGCGGCCACCGGCTACTGGGCCCGCTACGACGCGTCCCGCCTGGTGTTCCAGGGAGAGTGGCTGCGCACCGGGGACACCTACGTGCGGGACGCCGACGGGTTCTACGAGTGCCTGGGCCGGACCGGCGACATGATCAAGGCGTCGGGCATCTGGGTGTCCCCGATGGAGGTCGAGGCCCGGCTGCTGGCCCACCCGGCGGTCGCCCAGGCCGTCGTCGTCGCCGCGCCGGACGCCGACGCGCTGGAAAAGCCGGTCGCCTACGTGGTGCTCGCGCCGGGCGCCGCGGTGACCGAGGACGAGCTGATCCAGCACTGCCGCGAGGGCCTGCCGTCGTTCAAGCGGCCCCGCGCGGTGGTGTTCACCGAAAGCTTCCCGACCACCGCGACCGGGAAGGTCCGCCGCGTGGAACTGCGGGCCATGGCCGCCGAGGCGCTGCGGCCGGGGGGAGCGCGTCATGCTTGACGGGATGCCGCTCGTCGACGTCCACCTGCACGCGGCCAGCAAGCCGTCGCTCAAGCTGCCGTGGGACACCTGGGCGCAGGGCTTCGCGGACGGCGACGCCATGGCGCGGCTCTACGACCGGGACGGCACGGTGATCCCGGCCGAGTTCCACGCGCTGCTCGAGGGCGAGGGCGTCGACACCGGGCTGCTCATGTGCGAGTACTCGCCCAAGGTGACCGGCCTGCAGGTCATCGAGGAGATGCTCCCGATCGCCGGGGCCGGCCCCGACCGGGTCAAGGTCATCGGATCCGTCAACCCGCACCTGCACTACCCGGTCGACGAGGAGGTCCGCCGCCAGCTGTCGCTCGGCGCGGTCGCACTCAAGGTGCACCCGGTGCACGCCGGCGTGGCGGCCAACGACCGGATGCTCTACCCCGCCTACGAGGCCTGCCAGGCGGCCGGCGTCCCGGTCGTCGTGCACTGCGGCACCTCGACCTTCCCCGGCTCGTCCAACGCGTTCGGCGACCCCGTCTTCCTCGACGACGTGCTCCGCGACTTCCGCGCGCTTACCCTGGTCCTCGCGCACGGCGGGCGCGGCTGGTGGTACGACGCGGCGGCGTTCCTCGCCCTGTCGCACGACCGGGTCTGGATCGAGCTGTCCGGCCTCCCGCCGTCCCGGCTGCGGGACTACTACGCGCGGCAGAACTGGAAGCGGCTGACCAAGCGGATGATCTTCGGCACCGACTGGCCGGGCATCCCCGGCATCGCCGCCAACGCCCGCGCGGTCGCCCGCCTCATGCCGGACGAGGACACGGCGGCGGCGGTCCTGGCCGGCAACGCCACGGGCGTCTACAACCTGAAGCCACCCGCCGCCTGACCAGCCCCGGCCCAGCCCGTGCCCCAGCCCCCAGCCCCCAGCCCACC
>DAHWEX010000456.1 GCA_027326205.1 Actinomycetota bacterium | reverse complement strand
GCTGCTCGAGGAGTGGCTGCTCGACGAGTGGCTGGACCCGCTGTGGCTGCTCGAGGAGTGGCTGGAGCCGCTGTGGCTAGACGACGAAGGACTCGTGGAGGTGTGGCTGCTCGACGAGGGACTGGTCGAGGTGCTGTGGCTGGTCGAGGAGTGGCTGGTGGAGCTGCCGTGAGTCGGCGAGGTGGACGTGTGGCTGGTGGAGGTGCCGGTCGACGACGTGTGCATGCACGTGCAGTGGCAGGGCGACGTGGGCGGGGTGCACGGAAGCTCCCAGGTCGGCGGCGGGCAGGGGCCGCCGGGCACGGGCATCGCGGGCGCGTACGGCGCATTCGGCGGGTACGGGGGATTAGGCGGGTAAAGCGGGTACGAAGCCGCGCCCCATGGCGACGGGTACGGCGGGTACGGCGGGTACGGGGGATACGGCGGGTACGGGGGGTACGGCGGGTAAGCGCTGGCCGCGCCCAGCGGCGGGTACGGGGCGTGCGGCGGGTACGGGGGGTTCGGATCTGCGCTCATTGCGTTGTTCCCTTTGCGGTCGAGGTGAAATCGAAGGGCAGGATGGCCGCGTAGATCAGGCGTGCGCCCGACCGGCCAGGGGCGGCGGAGGTGATGACCTCGGACTCGCGGACCACCACCCGGAACTGGCCGGGCTCCGGAATGGCGGCGAACGTGATCGTGCCCGACCACAGCACCGAGGCGGGCTGGCTGGGCGCGGGAGCGTCCTCGGCCACCGCGACGTCGGCCACGGCCGCGGGCGCCCAGCCGAGATCGGAGACGACCCCGGCGACCCGCCGCTCGACCGCTACCGTGATGACGGACGAGCTCGGGCCCTGCGGCGCCAGGCCGGCCACGCCCAGACGAGCCTTGGCGGGGGTGGCCGGGTCCAGCGTCAGCGCGGCCGATCGGTCGGGCGCGAGCTGGGCGTAGTCCGCCAGCACGACATGCGACAACTCGACCCCGGCGATCGAGCTCGGCTGGTAGCGCGCCAGCGCGAGGCGGACGAAGGGCATGTACGCCTGCGGGTTGTCGAACTCGACATCGCAGTACCACAGGCGCCGGCTAGCGTCGTATCCCACGCTGTGACCGGCCACGTCGACCGGCTGGGCCGACTCGTCGATGACGAGCCCGGTGGCCGAGGCGACCGCCGCCGTCAGCTGGCCGACGCCAGGCGCCGCCTCAAGGAACCCGGTGCTCCAGAGCGGGTCGAGCCCCCACTGGGTGATGAACTCCTTGCAGGCCTCGCGCTGGTCGTCGGTGGGCGCTAGGCCGTCCTGCGGCCATAGCACGACGCCGAGCAGCTCCCCCTCGCCGGAGGAGTACCAGGGCCGGTTCAGGTAGACCCGCAGCCCGTTGCCGAATCGGACCTCGGTCTTCAGGTTGGTCGACTCCTGCCGTTCCCAGCCGAACGTCGGCACGACGTAGAGCACGTCGGGCGCGGCCGGCCGGGCGGAGCTGGGCACGTTGACCATGAGCGGGTCGCTGGTCCGGGTGTAGTCAAGCCCCGGCTCGGTGAAGTACTCCTGGAAACGCGAGCTGGCGACGGCCCGGTAGCTGACGCAGCGGTGCTTGGTGTCACCGAGGTTGTGCACTGGGGCGGCCACGTCGGTGGGCGTCTCCACCCCGGTCAGCTGGTCGAACGGGGCGGCGAACCACAGCGTGTCCACCTCCGGGATGTAGACGGCGACCATCCTGGTCTGCAACCCGTCGCTGAAGATCGCGCCGAGGTCGAGCGAGCCGAGCTGGATCCGTTCAACCGCCCCGGCCGCGGCCGTGCGGGTGGGGCCGGGCTGACTGGTGTCGTCGACCCATTCGGTCCAGGTCGCCTCGATGTCGACCGCCGCCGTGCTCGCCCCGTTGACCTTCAGCGCGCCGAGCAAGACAACCGCGTGCGAGCCGACGTAGCGCCAGGCGGTGACCGCCCAGAACCGGTTCTCCGGGGCCGGCACCGCCACCGGCGCCTCCGGATGGTGCACGATCGGCAACCTGGTCCAGGCGGGAGCGCCGAGCGGCTGCTGGACCGCGTGCACGATCGACAGGGACAGGCCCGGGGTGATCATCTCGTAGCCGCCGTCGAGGGTCAGCTGGGTCAGCGCGGCTAGCTCGCCGGCCAGGCCGACGAGCGTTTCCGCGGCGCCGCCGGCGCCGAACGCGTTCGCCTGTTCCTGCTCGTAGAGTTCGCGGACCCAGTCCCAGACGCCGAGCAGCTCCAGGTCGGCCGGGTCGACGTAACAGCTGAGCGGGACGGTCGCGCTTTCCGCTTTGCCCAGCCGTATCGTGAGCACCCGCTCTTGGCCGTTCCAGGACGGTGCGGCGGTGCCGTCGGCGAGCCGGATCCGGAACGGCTGACGGTCCGGCCACGCCGCCCCGAAGCCGACCCGGGTGACCGGGCCAGCGTGGGGGAGGCCAGCCAAGGCGGCGCCGCGGGCCAGCGGGTCGGGGAAATACGGGACTGCCAGCTGTGCACCCGGCTCGACCGGGGTGTCGCCGACCACCGCGAACTGACCCTGGTCGCGCTGGACGATCAGGTCGTAGGTGCCCGCGTCGGCCTTGAGCCGGCCCGCGTTATCGTCGAACGCACCGTGCTGTTCGAGGAGCAGGATCGGCGCCCGCGGCGGCGCCACGTGCCGCTCGTCGGTTTCGTGGGCGGGGGCCGTGTCCAGGGCCGGGTGCCCGTTCCAGCTGCGGATCACCAGCTCGGCGTTGGAGCCGCCGGGGCCAGGCTTGACCCGTTCCACCAGCACTGGCGGGTTGACCGGCTCGAAGCGCAGGTACGGCTGGGTGGTGCCCGGCCCGGGAGTGCCGAACTGATCGCCGTCCGCCGTGTCGAGGCTGGCGCTGTGGCCGGCCAGGTCGACGGCCCGGACGCGGAGCCGGTACCGGTCGCCGAACCGCAGCAGCGGCAGCGATCCTGGGTAGGCGGCGAATTCTGTCGTCATCTTGAACGGGGTGGCGGCGACGCCGGCGGTGGGATCGGGGTCGGCCGCCAGCCCCGGATCAGGGCTGCGGTTCAGCGGCTGGCCGGGCCGCGGCGCGGACAGGCTCCACCCGTTCCAGCGCGCTATCCGTTCGTTCACGAACAGGTCGGTACCGGGCTGCGGGGCGCCCTCGGCGGCGGCGACCGGGTCTTGCGGGCGGGTCGGGTCATCGGCGGGCTGCATGACCGCCAGCTGGGTGAAGCCCTCCTCGTCGGTGACGGTGAGGGAGACCGTGCCCGCGTGGCCGAACAGGTAGGTGCCGTTCCGGCGGTGCAGCGAGCGCCACTGGCCGGACCGGGACGACCAGATGTCGAGCCGGTAGCCGCGGAGCAGGTCCCTGGCGTTGAGCGGGCGGGGCGCGGCGCCGCCCATGAGCGCCGACTCGAACGACTCGTTGTCCTTGATCGCCTGCAGCAGCTGGGCCGCCCGCCCGCTTGCGAGCAGGGAGATCCCGCCCGAGCGCAGTGACGGCAGAACCTGCTCGACCGCGGTGGTATTGCCGGCGAAGGCGAGGGTGTCGGCCAGCGCCATCGCCTTCAGGAACGCGCCGTCCAGCTCCACCTCGGCCAGGCTGAACGACGCCGGGGTGAGGGCGAGGAAGCCGTCGATGACATCCCCGGCCGAGATCGAGCCGCTCGCGAGGGAGGCCGGGTCGGTCGCGGGCGCCGCCGCGAAGCCCGTTCCCGAGCGCACGTACGCGGTGTCCACCGGGGCCAGGGCGGGCGGGTTCGACCACGCCCAGCCGGGGGTGACGGCGGTGACGGTCAGCGAGCGGTAGCTGCCCGACGCGGGCGATGGCGGGCACAGCGTGCCCGGTACCTCAACCGGGAAGACGAGGCCGAGCGCGGTCAGCAGGGACGGGTGGGCCGCCAGCGCGCTGAGCGCCGCGTGGAAGTCCAGCAGGCGGGCAAGGTCCTGCGGCGTGCTCGGCAGCGGCGGCCGGTTGGGCGCCGCGGCCATCCGGTGATAGAGGGCGACGCGCTCCGCGATGTCTCGGGCGGAATACTGGCTAGGCGGATCGATGAGCCCTTGCTGCTGCTGCCACATCGTCACCCGGAGATCGCTGAGCTCGTTGTCGAGGACTGATTCGGTGCCATCGCGGAACGCCAGCTCAGACAGCAGCCGCCAGAGCAGGTCACCGTCGTCTTCGTTACCGCCGTCGCCGGTCAGGGTCGCTCTGGCGGCCGACTGGTAGGCCTGCTTGATGAACGTGTGCGCGTCGGACGCCGGGTAGGAGACCAGCAGCCGCTTGCCGTACCCGGGTTGCGGGTAGGGGGTGACGGCCGCGTCGGGCGGGAAGACGGCCCGCCAGATGTCGGGTCGCAGCGGCCCCTGGCTGACCGGAACGGTGACCGGGCCGCCGCTGCCGGTCAGCGTCACCGACAGGCCGTGCTCGCGGACAAGCTCCGGCCAGGTCAGCCAGTCGGGGAAGTCGGACAGCAGGGGCGCCCCCGCCAGCCGCGGCGCCAGGTAGACGTTGACCCGTAGCCGGCCGCCGGGGGCCGTACCGGCGGGCAGCGCGATCGCGGTCAGGGTTGTGCTTGCCATCAGCGTCGGCTCCCGTTCATGCGAAGGCCTTGGCGTAGTCCGACCACTGGCTCGCCGTCACCAGCTGGCCGACGCCGGGGTCGGCTCCGCCTGCGCTGAAGCTGCGCTCCATCGAGAGCTGCACCGAGGCGCTGAAGAAGAGCACGTGGACCGACACCGTCAGGGTGGCCCGCCCCTCGATCACGTTCCCCGAGGTTGAGTGCTTCCAGCTCAGGCTGAGGTTCAGGTCGAGCGAGATGGACACGATGCCGAGGACTGACACCTCGCCGCCGAGGTCGATGAACCCGGTGAGGTCCGAGGTGGTCCCCTTGAGCTGGAAGTAGATTCCCGCCATGGCGTGCACGCCGCCGCTGGCGACGCCGATGTCGAAGGCGAAGTTGCCGCCGAACTCCAGCGCCCCCTCAACCATCCGGACCCCGTCCGCGCCGATGATCAGATGGATGAAGCCGCCGCCGCCGAATATCTCCACCGTGAGCAGGAACGGCTTGGACCGGGAGGCGAAGCCGAACTCCACTGCGGGCTTGCCATCGACGTAAGGCAGGTCGAGCCCGGCGGTGACGGCGATGTTCTGCAGCGTGAACACCCCGCAGGAGATCGGCGGCAGGGCGAGCGTGTAGCTGACCTCAAGGTCGGTCTTGGTCGCCTTGATGGAGGGGCCGCCGCCGCCGAACAGGCCCGGCGGCAAGATGGAGGCGAGCGTCTGGACGAACCGGAGCGGGCCGTCGAAGCTGATCGGGCTGTGCTCCGCCAGGTCGAGCGCGACCGTCGACTTGGCTGCGTTCTTGCTGGTGAAGCGGATCTCCGCCACCTGGACGTCGACGATCCCGACCAGGTGGAGCAGGAAGTTGGTCAGGGTGCAGGTCGCGGTTGAGGTCGACGACCGGCCGTTCAGGTACGACTCGATGGTTACTTTCAGGTCGAGTGCGGACGTGCCGCCGGAGTTGAAGTCGATGCTCACCGGCACCGACGGGGAGTGCTTGCTGCCGTCGAAGCTGGTGACCTCCGGCTGCCAGGTCATGACGGTGGTGAGGTGGGTGGGGTGCGCGGCGTCTGGCTTCGCCTTGGTGCGGATCGTCGGCGCGTTCAGCGCCGCGCTGGCGACCAGGGTCTGCGGGTCCACCGGGATCAGGCCGCTCAGCGGGATGACGCCGAACAGCTTGGCGCTGGACGCGCCGAAGTACGCGGCCGGGTTGATGTTGCCCGCGGCGGCGTCGGAGGCCGCTCCCGCGATCAGGCCCTTGCGGGCGGACACGGCGGTGACGGTGACGTCCGGCTGGGCGAAGCCGCCCGCCTTGTCGGCACTGAACGCCACGTCGGGCTGGTCGTCGGTGATCTCGGCGAAGACTCCCGCGTGCGGGTCGAGCCCGGACGCCAGGTAGGCCGGGTACAGCTGGATGAGCACGGCCAGCCGCCGTCCGATGATCTCCGCCAGCGACGGCACGGTGACCTCGGCGCGGTCGAGGACGGGGAGGAACGGGGCGACCGGATACGGCGCCGCCTCGCCCGTGAGCTGCCCGGTGAAGTAGAGCGCCCCAGTCTTGAGCTGGGTGTCCCCGGCCGACGGGTCGGCGTAGGCCACCTTCTGCCCGCGGGTGGCGCAGCGGCGGGTGGGCGCGTCGGCGGTGTACGCGGTCACCACCTCATCGAGGTTGGTCTCGCTCAGGCTGACGAATATCATCGGGGCCAGGAACGTGAACTCCTGGCCGGCCAGGTCGCGCGCGGTGACGTGGAACTGGAAGGGCTCGCCGCCCACGTTGATCCAGAACGACGTGGCGTTGACGGGCGGCTCGTCGATCTCGGGGGTAACCAGCGTGTTGATCCGCACCAGCGAGGCCAGCGGCATCTCCCGGCCGTCGAACTGGTACGGGGCCCCGGTATAGTCCTTGTCCCGCTCCCGGACCGGGATGTACATGCTCTGCCGCAGGTAGGCAACGGGGGAGTCGGCCGGGTTGCCGGCCGTGCCGTTAGGCGCGAGCACTTTCCGCTCGGTTACCTTGATCAGCGAGGCGCGGTGACCGAACGGGTACAGGTAGCCCTCGTAGACGATCCGTACGTAGTGGTCGCGGCCCTGGGTGGCCAGATGATCCCATTCGGCTAGGTCGAGCGGCACCACCGGGGGCGCGGCGACGGCCGCGGCCGGGCGCGGGCCGGTGCGCGGACTCGGCCGCGGGTCCGGTCGCGGCTGGCTGCTGACCGGGTACGACCAGGACCCGCGGGCCGTCAGCCAGCCGCCGAGCGCGGACAAGAACAACCGGCTCGCGTTCACCGGCATCGGGATGTAGGGCCGTTCGCCGCTGACGTCGGACAGCGTGTAGCCGTCGAAGGCGGCGGTCAGGATGACGATCTGGTCGCGGTCACTGGGTGACATGGCCACCGTGAAGGGCGTGTCGGCCCCGGGCAGCGGGCCGCCGGGCACGTAGTCCGGCGACCACACCGCGCGCAGCGGAACCGGCGACGCGGCGGCGGCCTCGGTGAACGTCGCCGGAGAGCCGGCCCGGCGGGAACCGAGCCGGGTGTGCCACAGCTCGGCCCGTGCGGCGTGCAGGACCGGCGCGGCCGCGTGCTGCCAGCCCGGCTGGGTGTCCCCCGGCATGACGTTCGGGGCCATCATCAGCCGGAACGGCAGCTCGAGCGAGGTCTCCAGGTCGGTCGGGGCGGCGATGGCCGGCTTGGGGGACGTGCCGCCCGGCGGCACCCGCGCGGCGGGCGGCAGCACCAGCTCCAGCCGGTCCCAGTCGAGCAGTCCGGTCACCGAGTAGTCGATCGCCGCCACCGCGGCCGGCAGCCGGAAGACGAGACGGCTCTCCCCGGCCATGAGCGCGGCCGCCGAGCCCGGCGGCACCAGGGTGTCGGAGGCGGCGGGCAGCGGTGCCGGGGCCGGCAGCGGGGGCGTGGACGGCGGGGGGTTGAAGCCGGGCTGTTTTACCTGGGTCGCCTCGAAGAACGCCTGCTCCGCGATGGACTGCGGCGGAAAGGTGACGACCAGGTAGGCCGCCTGCCCCGGGTCCTCCCGCACCAGGCGGGGCTGGCTCGGGCGAGCGGCATCGACCCGAAGGTTGACCGTCCGTACCGAGAGGGCGACCAGGTCATCGGGCCGCAAGACGGTCAGGGTTAGCTGCGTGGGGGTGGCCATGCGCGATCACCAGGAAGCCGGATAGGGCGGGTACGGAGGGTAAGGCGGGTACGGCGGATAAGGGCGGCCGCCCCCCGGCGGGTACGGCGGGTAGGCCGGATACGGGGGATACGGCGGATACGGAGGCTGACCAGGCGGCGCGGCGGGCGGGGCGTATGGCTCCGGGCCAGGGACCGGCGCCGGCTCGGGACACGGCGGAGCGGGCGTCGGCGGCGGCGGAGCAGGCGTGGGCGGCGGCGTCGTGGTCGGCGGGGGTGAAGTCGGGGGCGGCGTCGGCGTTGGCGTTGGGGTGGGTGCCGGCGTCGTCGGTGGCGGTGAAGTCGGGGGCGGCGGCTCCGGGCCGGACGGTATCCGGTCCTCATCAGCGCAGGTGGCCATGAACGGGCCGGGGAGCAGCGGGCCGTCATCGGGCTCGACCACGATCGTGGGCGAGGCTGGGCGGATGAGCCGTCGTTGAATGGTCATGGCCCCCATCCCCAGGAGCGGCTTTGCGGTACGACAAAGGCGGCGGAAAGGTCGCAAGGTAACGCGAGAAGGCAACAATGCCGCTCAGCCGTTCCTCCATCCTCATCCGCTGTAATTGTTTCTCGGCCGGTCCCCCCGCGTATCAGGGAAATCCCTTATGTCAGGCATGGACGGCCGCCTGCGTCCGACGTACATTGACGGCATGCTGTTGGGGGACGGCATGCTGCTCGGGCGCGAGCGTGAGTGTGCCAGGCTCGATGAGTACCTCACCCGCGTGCGCAGCGGTTCGAGCGGCCTTTTCCTCATGACGGGCGAGGCCGGGGTCGGCAAGACGAGCCTGCTCGATTATGCCGCCGCGCAGGCGCCCGACATGGAAGTCTTGCGCGCGGGCGGGACCGAATCGGAACGGGCGCTGCCATTCGCTGGCCTGGCCGACCTGCTCGCGCCGGTCCGCGATTACCTGGGGATGCTGCCCGCTCCCCAGCAGACGGCGCTGGCCAGCGCCGTCGCCCTGGGGCCGGTCGTCCCGGCCGACCTGCTCGCCGTCTGCTCGGCGACGCTCGGCCTGCTCGCCGCGGCGGCGGCCGCGCGGCCGGTGCTCGCGCTGGTCGACGACGCGCATTTGCTCGACGCGGCGTCGGCCCGGGCGGTTGAGTTCACCATCAGGCGGCTGGGGTGGGATCCCATCGGGCTCATCATGGTCACCCGCCGCATGCCGCCGGGGACCGGGCGGCCGGCCCGACGCTGGCCCGAGGCCTCGCCCGGCGGCCCGATGCTGGAGGCCGGCCTCGACCAGCGAGCGGCCAGGCAACTGCTGGCCGGGCGTCGGCGGGATATCGCGCCGACGGTCGCCCGCAGCCTCATCGACGGGACCGGCGGCAACCCGCGGGCGCTGATCGAGCTCGTCGATGCGCTCAGCCGGTCGCAGCTCAGCGGCCTGACCCGGCTGCCCGATCCGCTTCCGGTCGAGGGCGCGCTGCGGCGCGCGTTCGCGCCCCGGCGCGACGCGTTCCACGACGGCATGCGGCTGCTGCTGCTCGCCGCCGCCGCGTCGACCGACCTGACCACGCTACGCCGGGCCGGCGCGCTGCTGTCACCGGCCGGCGACCTGACCCTGGCCGAAGACGCCGGCCTGGTCCAGGTCCGCGACGGGCGGGTGGAGTTCGCCCATCCGCTGGTGCGCTCCGCGTGCTACTACACAGCCAGACCGGACAAAAGGCGCGCGGCCCACCGTGCCCTGGACGCGGCCCGCGATCGGAACCGTCAGCCGGCTCCGGCCGGCCGCCGCCTGACGGCGGACGCCACCCTCGACGTCGCCCCCGACCTGCTGGCCGGCGCGCCCGCGGACGTCCTGGTCACCCAGGTCACGCACATCCTGCCGAGCATGGAATTCGTTCGCGAGCTCACCGAGGCGGCGGACGCCGTGCTCGCGGCCGATACCGCTCGCGCGGCGCTGCTGCTGGCGCTGGCGAGCGACATGGGCCGCATCATCGGCCAGACCGGGTTCGCGGTGGAGGCAGCGCGCCGGGCGGTCCGTCTGACCGACGGCACCGCCAGTACCGCCAGCACCGCCGATTCCGACGGGACCGCCTGGCTGGTCAGCCAGGCGGCACTGGCCCAGGTGGCGATCTCGACTGGAAGCCGCGCGGCGGGTCGCGGCGTCATCTCCCGTCTGCTCGGCCATCCGGGCGTCCAGCGCCGCCACCCGGTCGTGGACTTCGTCAAGATCCGCTGCGGGCAGGCGCTGACCTGGTGCGAGGAGTACCCGTGGGCGGACGAGGTGCTCGGGTCCGTCATCGAATCGGGACGGCCGCCCGGCCCCGGCGCCAACCTCCGGTCCGTGCTCGCCGCCCTCAGCGACCTGCATTTCCGCACCGGCGACTGGGAGCAGGCGCGGGTCGAGGCGGCCCAGGCGGCCGAGCTGGCGGCCGACGAGGGAGCCGGCGGCGAGGTGGCGGTGGCGCTCGCCTGCGCCGCCCGGGTCGAGGCCGCCACCGGAGCGGCGGAAGCGTCCAGGGAGCACAGCGCGCGGGCGATCAGCCTGGCCCGGTCGGCCAACCTAGCCTCGGCCTGGGCGATGGCGGTGACCGCCTCGGGGTTCCTCGAACTCGGCCTCGCCGACCACCCGCGCGCCGCCACCGATCTCGCCCAGGCCGCCGCCCTGATGTGCGCCCAGGGGATCAAGGAACCGTGTTTTCTCATGTGGCGACCGGACTACATCGAGGGCCTGGCGGCCCTCGGTCGGTTCGCCGAGGCCCGCGAGCAGCTCGACGTGCTCGACCTTGAAGCGCTGGCGACGGGCAGCCGCTGGGCCGCCGCGGCGGCGGCCCGCTGCCGCGGGCTGCTGGCGGAAACGCCGCCGCAGGCGGTCGCGCTGCTGGAGGAGGCGGTCGCGCTGGCGGATGTGTCGGCGGGCCGGTTCGACCAGGCACGGGCCCGGCTCTGCCTGGGCCTGACGCTGCGCCGCCTGCGGCGGCATAGTGCCGCGCGGCGCGAACTTGACGACGCGCGCGCGGCCTTCCTGCTGCTCGGCGCGGCGCCCTGGGCCGCCCGGGCCGTCTCCCCGGCGGCGGGCACGGGTACCGCCCGGCGGGCCGACCCAGTCGGCACCCAGCTGACCCCGCAGGAACTGCGGGTCGCGTTGCACGTGGCAGAGGGCCTCAGTAACCAGGAGGTCGCGACCAAGCTGTTCCTCAGCCCTAAGACCATCGAAGTTCACCTGGGCCACATCTACAGCAAGCTCGGCGTCCGCTCCCGCACCAGCCTGGCCCGGCTCGTGCTGACCGGTCGGCTACTGCCGGATCCGATCCGCTGACGCGGGCGCCAGGGCGCCGTCGGAGGCGTGCGTGCCCCGCTGGATCGTGGGCACCGCCACGTTCACGATCGTGGCATCGAGCAAGATCATGAAGGCGCCGAGCAGCAGCACGCCGAGGACCGCCAGCCGGTTCGGCACGCCGGCGGCCGGCTTGCCCCAGGAGGCCGAGTCACCCCAGTCGCCCGCCTCCTGGCCTGGGTCCGGCCAGGAGGCGCCGGCCTGTTGCGTTGCCTGCCACCTGGCGCCGGCCTGTTGCCTCGTGCTTGAGTAGTCGCATGCGATACGAGTCGGCGGAGCCGTCCTGGCCCGGGGTGCCGGGGCACGCCGGACGCGCTCGTGCTGCCCGACCAACTGCCGCTCGCCCGCCGCGGGGCGGAAGCGTGACAGGCTCGCCAGCGATAGCCGTAGCGGACGGGAGCTCTGATCCTGGGCAGGCAAGCTGATAATGTCGTCGTCCGTCTTTCTCGCCGAGA
>DAHWEX010000455.1 GCA_027326205.1 Actinomycetota bacterium | reverse complement strand
CCGCTGGGCGACGCCGGGAAGCGTGACCAGGGAGCGCCAGTACAGCTGCCCGGAGTGCGACACGGCCTTCACTTCGGACATGGTCCACCGGGTGATCAGCGGCGGCCGGCTGAGCATCCTGTGCCCCGTCTGCGAGCGGCGCGTCTCGCTGTGGGACGACTACGACGCCACCGGCACGGACCCGTCCACCGCGGAGATGGACGCTTCGGCCGACGCCGGGCGCGAGATCGCGGCCGCCAGCGCCGTGGTCCGGGGGAAGGAGGCGGTCCAGGAGTACGACGTCTTCATCTCCTACAACTGGCGGGACAAGGACGCCGTCCGCCTGATCGCCCAGCAACTCCGGAACCGCGGGCTGCGGCCGTGGATGGACGAGCGCCAGCTTCGTCCTGGATCTTCGTGGGTGCCGGATCTGGAGGAAATCATCCAGCGCGTCCCGGCGGCGGCGCTGATCATGGGCGCACAGCGCGGTCCCTGGCAGAAGATGGAGATCGACGCGCTGATCCAGGAGTCCGTCAGCCGGGGGTGCGCCATCGTCCCGGTGCTGTTGCGCGATGCCGACACCGCCGGCCTGCCCGTCTTCCTCCGCCGTCTCACCTGGGTGAATCTCGCCATTCCCGAACCGGACCCGATGGATCAACTGATCTGGGGCATCACCGGCAGGCAGCCGGACTAGTGGACGCGTCCCGGCAGGCACTGCCCTGGCCGGTTCGGCCCGCGGACAGCGAACGGCCCGGTGACCGCCGCAATCGGCGGTCACCGGGCCGTTGACGAGGACCCGCCCGGGGTCAGCCCCTGCAGGCCGGCCTGCGGCTAGCTCTTACCGGCCGGGACGGTGTCCTTGTCCGCGCCGGGGGCGCCGCCGGCGTGGTACCCCGACGGGACGGCGGTGCCGTGGCTCGGCTGGAGGCCGCCGAACTCGTAGGCGGTCTCGGCGTGCTCGCCGAGGTCGATGCCGAGCGCCTCGTCCTCCTCCGGGATACGGAAGCCCACCGTCTTGTCGATGATCTTGCCGAGGATCCACGCGACGGCGAAGGAGTAGAGGCCGACCGCGACCGGGCCGAGCGCCTGCACGCCGAGCTGGTGGATGCCGCCGCCGTAGAACAGGCCCTTGTGCTGCCCCGCCACCTGGGGGTAGGCGGCCAGGAAGCCGAGGGAGACCGCGCCGAAGGCGCCGCCGACCAGGTGCACGCCGACCACGTCGAGCGAGTCGTCGAAGCCGAGCTTGTGCTTGAGCCCGATCGCGTGGCAGCACAGGACGCCCGCCAGCAGGCCGAGCACGATCGCCGCCCAGGGGGCGATGAACGCGCAGGCGGGGGTGATCGCGACCAGGCCGGCGACGGCCCCCGAGGCGACGCCGATCGTGGTGGGCTTGCCGTCGCGGAACCGCTCGACCAGCAGCCAGCCCCCGGCCGCGGCGGTCGTCGCGACCTGGGTGTTCATGAACGCGAGCGCGGCGGTCCCGTTCGCGGCCAGTTCCGAGCCGGCGTTGAAGCCGAACCAGCCGAACCACAGCAGGCCCGCGCCGAGCAGCGTCAGCGGGACGTTGTGCGGCCGCATCGGGTCCTTGCCGAACCCGCGCCGCTTGCCGAGGACGAGCGCGAGCGCGAGGCCGGCCGACCCGGCGTTGACGTGCACGACGGTGCCGCCGGCGAAGTCCTCGATGCCGAGGCTGCTGAGCCAGCCGCCGCCCCACACCCAGTGCGCGACCGGGAAGTACACGAGCGTCGCCAACAAGACGGTGAACACCGCCCACGGGCCGAACTTGGTGCGGTCGGCGATCGCGCCGCTGATCAGCGCGACGGTGATCACGGCGAACGTGAGCTGGAACGCGGAGAAGACGAGGTCGGGGATGCCCGGCGCCCGGGAGGCGTCGTTCACCAGGCCGCTCTCACCGAGGTACTTGAAACCGCCGATGAACCAGTTGCCCGGCGCGAACGACAGCGAGTCGCCGTACAGCACCCACGCGATCGTCACGGTGATGATGGCCACCCAGGACATCATCATCATGTTCAGGGTGCTCTTGGCCCGGGTCATGCCTCCGTAGAAGAAGGCCAGGCCCGGCGTCATGAGCAGGACCAGTGCGGTGCTAGCGAGCATCCACGCGGTCGAGCCAGTATCGATCTTCACTCGCGTCTCTCCCTTGTCTTGCCTTCCTAGAGTTTCGCGAGCGTCGATTTCCTAAGAGCCACTCCAGTATTTCGTCCGTGTAAAAGAATATTTCCGCTGTTTTCCGGAATGTTTCCGGCGGTTGCGCCGGCGGTTTCGCCGGCGTCGCCGCCCGCGCCGGCCATGATCGCGCGGGTGGACAGGATGTGTACCCGCATGACCGCCTCGGCCCAGGCGGGATCGCGGGCGGTCAGTGCGTCGAGCACGTCCCGGTGCTGGCGCATGCTCACCCGCATCCGCCCGGGCGAGTAGAGCCGGAAGGTGCGCGAGACCACCGGCACGTGGATGAGCGACCGCATCAGCTCGGGGAGCAGGGAGTTGTCCGCGGCGGCGATGATCGCGCCGTGGAAGGCGCCGTTGAGCTCGGTGATGAGGTCGATGTCGGGGGCGGTCCCCTCGCTGGCGGCGGCCTCCATCCGGCGCACCAGGTCGCCCATGAGGCCGAGGTCGGCGTCGGTCACCCGGGTGGCCGCCCGGGCCGCCGCGTGCCCTTCGAGCAGCGCGCGCAGGTCGGTGATGTCGCCCAGTTCGCCGGCGGTCCAGGTGCGCACCCGGGCGCCCTTGTTCGGCAGCGTGGACAGCAGGCCCTCCGAGCCGAGGCGGCGCAGCGCCTCGCGGACCGGGGTGCGGCTCACCCCGAGCGCGTCGGCCAGGTCGGCCTCGCCCAGCCGGGCCCCCTGCGCGTAGGTGCCGTCCAGGATCCGCTGCCGCAGCTCGGCGTAGACGCGGTCGACCGCCGCCGGCGATTCGCTCACGAGGCCACCTCGCCGGCGCCCGGAGTCCGCGTTCGCGGGCGCACTGTGCCGGCCGGCCCGCTCGCGAGCTCGCTCACGCGGGTGCCGGGAACGTCCCGGCCCGGCCGAGCAGCGCCGGGTTGGCGTGCCCGAGGCGCTCCTCGACCAGGGCGGACGCGGCGAGCAGCCGGCCCATGTCGATCCCGGTGCCGATCCCGCTGCGGCCGAGCGCGTACAGCAGGTCCTCGGTCGCGATGTTGCCGGTCGCCGCCGGCGCGAACGGGCAGCCGCCGATCCCGCCGCTGCTGGCGTCGAGCGCGGACACGCCGGCTTCGACGGCGGCCAGCGCGTTGGCGTAGCCGGTGTTCCTGGTGTTGTGGAAGTGGAAGCGCAACGGCGCGCTGGTCACGCTCCGCACCACGTCGGTGAGCAGTCGCACGTCCCGCGGCACGGCCACGCCGATGGTGTCGGCGAGCGCCACCTCGCTGACCCCGGCGGAAACGCACTGGCGGACGATCTCCGCCACCCGGTCTGGCCGCACCTCGCCCTCGAACGGGCAGCCGAACGCGGCGGCGACGGTCATGGTCACCGCCAGCCCCGCGTCGCGGGCCGCGGCGGCGACGTCGGCGGCCGCCCGGATCGCCGCGGCCGTGGTCATGCCCTGGTTCTTCAGCGAGAAGGTGTCGGTGGCGACCACCACCATGTTGATCTCGTCCACTCCCGCGCCCACGGCGCGGTCCATGCCCCGGCGGTTCAGCACCAGGCCGCTGTAGCGCACGCCGTCGGTCCGGGGGACCGCGGCCATCACGGCCTCGGCGTCCGCCATCTGCGGCACCCGGGCCGGGTGGACGAAGCTGACCGCCTCGATCCGCCTCAGCCCCGCCGCGGCCAGCGCCGCGATGTAGGCCACCCTGGCCGCGACGTCGAGCACCACGTCCTCGTTCTGCAGCCCGTCGCGCGGCCCCACTTCGACGATCTCTACCGAACTCATGGTCATCATGATGACATGGCCCGTCTTTTGCATGCAATCACGGGTCGCTTGACCAAAAAGACATGGATGGGGCCTTGATCACCGCCTCATCCATCGTTAGATTGCATGCAATAAGTCTCGTGGAGGTGGCGATGACCGGCGAAACCAACCTGGGGTCACCCGGAGAGACGGCCGCGGCGCCGCTCGGCGACATCCGGGTCACCGAGCTCGGCCAGTTGCTCGCCGGACCGTTCTGCGGCCAGCTTCTCGGCGACTTCGGCGCGGAGGTCATCAAGGTCGAGCAGCCGGGGAGCGGCGACCCGATGCGGCAGTGGGGCCGGGAGAAGCCGCACGGGATGTCGCTGTGGTGGCCGGTCGTGGCGCGGAACAAGAAGTCGGTCACGGTCAACCTGCGCGACCCCCGGGGGCAGGACCTCGTGCGGCGGCTCGCGGCCGAGTCCGACGTGCTGCTGGAGAACTTCCGCCCGGGCACGCTCGA
>DAHWEX010000427.1 GCA_027326205.1 Actinomycetota bacterium | reverse complement strand
GGCCGCGCTGGCCTCGTGGGACCGGGTCGCCCGGCTGCCTGAGATCACGGTGCCGACGCTGGTGATCGGCGCCCGCTACGACACGATGGACCCGGCCCACATGGAGAGGATGGCCGGGCGCCTGCCGAACGGCCGCTACCTGTACTGCCCGCAGGGCAGCCACCTGGCCATGTACGACGACCAGGAGACGTACTTCGCGGGCCTGCTCTCGTTCCTGGCCGACCTGCCAGCCTAGAAGCGGGGCGTGGCTGGCCGCCCCTGGTGGGCCGGCCTCTTGCTGACGCTTCGAACGGGGACCGTCGCGCTGATGGAGATCCAGGCCTCGCGCATCCCGGCCCGGCCCGGCCGGCCTGCCATTGAGTTCCGCCGCGCGGCCTCGCTCACCCAGAACGCCGCTGAACGCACCGTGCTGCTGCAGCGCGCGGCCGCGTGCGACGCGCGCGCCTGACGGATCACGGCCCGGGCAGAATTGCCGCCGCTGACCCGGGTAACCTGATGTCCGCTAGCCGGACCCGGCGACCGCGATCAGCGCGACCGAGGCGCCCGCCAGGGCAAGTCCGGCCAGCCGCACCGCGCCGAGCCGTTCGCCGGGCCGGATCCGGGCGAGCAGGATCGTACCGCCTGGGTACAGCGACGCGATCACCGCGGTGACCGCCAGCAGCCCGTGGTGCGACGCGACGAAGTACAGCATCGTGCCCGCCGAACCGGTCGCGCCGGTCGCCACGGCCAGCGAGCGCGGGCCCCGTGGCGGCAGCCCCAGTTGCCCGGTCAGCAGCGTGCACGCGACCAGCACCGGCAGCGAGGCCGCTTCCGCCACGATGACCGGCCACAGGCCGTCGCTGCTGCCGGCCCGGTTCAGGCCGATGAAGTACAGCGCGAAGCCGGCCCCGGCGGCCAGGCCGTAGCCGACGCCGGCCAGGTGCCGTCCGGTGACCGCCTGGCCGTGCCAGGACCGCACGTCATCGGCCGCGCCCGGGCTCGCCGAGATCGCGGCGATGGCCGGCAGCGCGAGCGCGATCCCGGCGAAGGCCAGCGTCGACGGCCGCTCTCCGAACAGGAGGCCGGCCAGCACGGACAGCGCCGCGGAGCCCACCGCGCTCAGCGTGCTGGCCACGCTGAAGACGGCGTGCCGGAAGCCAACGTAAAGCGCCAGGGCACCGAAGATGCCCGCGACCCCGGCCGCGACACCCCACCAGGCCGCGGCCGCCGACAGCCGGAACGGGCTGACCCAGGGCACCACCAGCAGCGCCACCGACAGGCTGGACAGCTGGGCCACGAGCGTCACCTGGAACACGCTCGCCGTCCGCGTGGCCAGGCCGGCCGCGTAGTCCGACGCGCCGAAGCCGATCGCCGACACCAGGGCCAGCGCTATCGCGAACATCCGGCTCAGGCCCGGACGCGGACGGCGAGGTCGGCCGCCGCCTCAGGCGCGCTGTCGAGGACGGTAATGTGCGTGGCCAGGGTGACGTCAGCGTCGGTAACCATGCCGTCAGCCTACGACCCGGCTCCGTCAGCACCGGGTAGTCGCTAGCTCTTCTTCAAGCCGCCCTGGAAGGCGACCTCAGCCGTGCTTCGTTACTGTCGGCGCGGTGGACCGCTCCGACAGTTACGTCTTCGCTTACCTGCGGCCCATGTTCATTTCTCTTTGCGCACGAGCGGCCCGTGATCATGTCCGGTTCGCCGCCTTTGCGGCGCCCGCGCTTAAGCGAAGCGGGAAGCGCGCTGAAACACCGGGTGCGCTGGCCGGCAAATGCCGCGAAAGCCGCGCTCGACGGCAACCGGTCTGGCCTGCCCGGGCAAATGAGGGGTTAGGGGTTCGGAGAGGGCGAAGCACCGGACCGTTCGGGATAATCTCGCTGTTTCTTCTTCCAGGCCGATTGACTTGCGGAAGGGCGGGAGCCCGTCGACCGTCAGCGGGTGCTGGTAGCGGACCAGGCTGGCGGGTTCCAGGACGATGCGGCGCAGGGTCGCGGGTTTGCCCATGCGGTTGAACGGCTCGGAGCCGTTGTCGGCGTAGCCGGTCTTCCGGCTGACCGCGAGGGAGGCCGGGTTGTCAGCGAAGGCCGCCGACGCGATGTGCCGGGCGCCGACGTGGTCGATCAGGAACGCGCAGATGACCTGGCGCATCGCAGTGCCGATGCCCTTGCCCTGGAACCGGCGGCCGAGCCAGGAGCCGGTCTCGCCGGTGCGCAGGATGAGGTAGTCGGTGGCGGCGAAGCCTTGGACGCCGGCGAGTTCGCCCTCGTAGAAGACGGCGAAGTCGGCGGACCACTTGGCGGGGGAGAAGCTGGCCCGCAGGCCCCAGTAGTACTGGGCCACGACGCGCGGCATGTCTTGCGGTGACGAGAGCGACCAGGGGCCGAAGAACGGCATGAAGTCCGGGTCGTGGATGTCGAGCGCGAGGTCGGCGATCAGGCCGAGCAGGTCGTCGGTGATGCCCCGCAACTCGACCGGTCCCGCCGTGATGCGCAGCGCGAGCAGCGGCAGGGCGGACGGGGCCGTGCTCATCGCGTCTTCTCCTCCGCGACCGGGTGCGCTCGGCCGGCCGCTGCGACCAGAGCATAACGGCCCACGGGCCCGCCGCCTGCATACCGGTACATAGGGAGAACGGGGCGAAGTGAGCGCGTTCGCCGGCGCGGGGAGCCGCCCGCGCCGGCCGCGGGCTAAGGTGCCGTTATGGCCGCTGATCTGGAGGAGCTCGTCGCGCTGATGCCGTTCGCGCGGCAACTCGGCATCGCCCTGGACGAGGCGAGCGCCGAGCGGGTGGTCGCGCGGCTGGACTGGGCCCCGCGCCTGTGCACGTCCGGGGGCCTCATGCACGGGGGTGCGCTGATGGCCCTGGCCGACACGGCGGGGGCGCTGGTCACGTTCCTCGGGCTGCCGGAAGGCGCGACGACGGCGACGATCACCTCGACGAGCCAGCTGTTCCGGCCGGTGACCGGCGGAGCGGTGCGCGCGGTCGCCGTCCCGCTGAACCGCGGCCGGACCGCCGTCACCGCGCAGACCAGCCTGTTCGACGCCGGCGGCCGCCTGGTCGCCCAGACCACGCAGATCCAGGCCGTCCGCTGACGGCGTAAAGGCGGAGGGCAACGAGCTAAGAGGCGCTCTCGGCTTCCAGGCGGATCTCGCCGACCGTGAGGCCGGCGGTGAGATGGCTGGTCAGGTCGGTCATCTTGTTGGTGAACCTCGCGGCGGCGGTCGTGAGGTAGCGCAGCCGGCGGAAGGCCGTGGCGTAGCGCTCCTGGTCCTCCAGGGGGAGCAGCGGGACCTCGAGCTGGGCGGGATCGATGCGAGGCGCGGACGTTCCGGCGGCGGCCCGCTGCCGGGCGGCGGAGGCGGTGAGGAATCCGGCCAGGAACCACGGGTCCAGGCGGGCCGGGTCCGGGCGGAGCAGGTGCCCGTTGGTGCCCGCGGGGTCGCCTGCTTGCTCCTCGTCGACGACCGTGGCCGTCGCGTTCTCCGTCAGCGCGGCCGGGACCAGCACGTCGCCGGCCCGCAGGAGCTCGGCGGGCGCGCTGCCCGCGCGACGGTAGCGGAGCAGGCCCAGCCGGGCCAGTTCGGGGACGGTCGCGGTACGCCACGGGCCGGCCGGGCGCGCGGCCTTCGGCGGCCACACCGCTGGCGGCCGCCCGCCCTCGGGCGTCCTGACATCGGGAGCGTCCAGCCAGTCGAAGTGGCGCAGGGTCTTGGTGATGCCGTCGACGTCCACCGGGATCAGGGAGAGGGAAAGGCGCGCGTGCGAGAAGGAACGGGCGGGGTTCTCCGGTTCGGCCGTCCCGTTGCGGCGCCGGGCCGCCGCGTTTTCCGCGTCCCGCACGCGGGCCACGGCGGAGAAGTGAGCCATTACCCGGGCGGGAGCGATGCCGAACGTCTCGCCGAGCCGCTCTGGCTCGTCGAGCAGGCAGTCGTCGAGCAGGTCGGCGACCCGCGTGACGCAGTAGTGCGCGTTCCGGCCGCCCCCGGACGAAATCGTGTGCCTTCCCGGGGCGTTCATGCGCTCCCAGGCGCCCGCTACGGTGCGGGTGAACGCCCGCCACTGAGCGGCGGACACCGCCCCGGCGGTCTCGTCCCGGCCCGCCTGGAGGCCGGGCCGGGGCGCGGCGAACAGCGCCAGCTGGTCCGGGCCGTCCTCGCCGTCGGGCCGCCGCAGCAGCCACAGGTGCGGAGTGCCGTCACAGGGCCAGCCAGCGGAGGCCGGGAGTTCGATGACCGCGCGCAGCGCTCCCTCGCGCAGCAGGTCCGCCCGGGTCCGCGCGCCCGCCGGGCCGGTGGCGGCCGACGCCGGCAGCAGCAAGACGGCCAGGCCGCCGGGCTTCAGGCGCGCGAGCGCGGGCCGCGCCCAGGCCAGCCCGTCCTCGGGCCCGCCGGGCGGAAGCGGGGGACGGCAGAGCACGGCATCCGCCTGGACGCCGGCGCTGGCGTCCGCGGGCAGCGGCCCGGCCACCACGGCATCGGCCTGCTGGCCCGCGCCGGGAAGCAGGCGGGACCTGGCCAGCGCGACCGCTTCGGCGCTGGCGTCCCGGGCGAGAACCCGGCCCGCTCCGCCGGCGAGCGCGGCCGCGAGCAGTTCACCGGTGCCGCTTGCCGGGTCGAGCACGGTGCTGCCCGCGCCGATCGCCGCCAGGCTGACCATGAAGCCGGCCATTCGGGCCGGGGTGACGTAGCGGCCAGACGCCGCGGCGTACTGGTCGACCAGGTCCCCGAGTACCGCTCCCGGGCCGGCCTCATCGACCGCCCGCCGGGCCGCCCACGACAGGGCGGCGGGCAGGCCGGGTTGTTCCGTGGCCTGGCCGCCGGCGGGCGGCGTCACCGCCGCCGCGACGGCCGCGACGACCGTGTCCAGGGAGGCGCCGCGGGCGGCGTGGATCACTTCCCGCCAGAGCCGGGCGTGCGGGGCGAGTTCCAGCCGCCCCGCGGCCGCCAGCCACGCTTCCACCTCAGCCCGGGAAAAGACCGCGCCGCGCCCCGTCGGGCCGAGCGGAGCGGGGAAGTCCGCATGGCGGCGCCGCCAGCCGGAAACGGTACCCCGGGTCACCCCTGCCATCCGGGCGATCTCTTCGACCGCCAGCACGCCGTCATCAACCATGGCTTCCCTCGCCTGAGCCAACCGTTATGGTGATAACTGGGAGTTTACGTCTTATGCCCTGGCCGTAAATCATTTCGCCCTGGGTAAATCATTGCGGCTGGGAAGCTCAGATGCCCACGGGGTGCCAGACGGTCTTGATCTCGAGGAAGGCACGCATCCGGGTGAGGCCCGGGTCCGCCGTCCAGTCCGGCTCCCGTTCGGGCAGCAGGACCCGCTTGAGGTTGCCGGCGGCGGCGCGTTCCAGGTCGGCGGCTAGCGCGGGGTCCTCGACGCCGGCGAGGTCGAGGCCGTGGACGTCGAAGTGGGAGGCGAGCCAGGGGGCGACCTCGGCCACGGCGCCGGTCAGGATGTTCACCACCCCGCCGGGCAGGTCGCTGGTGGCGAGCACCTCGGCCAGGCTAACCGCGGGCAGCGGACGGTCCTCGGCGGCGAGCACGACGCACGCGTTGCCGGCGACGATGACCGGCGCGACCACGGACACGAGCCCGAGCAGGCTGGACGACCGGGGCGCGACGGCCGCGACCACGCCGGCGGGCTCCGGCACGCTGAAGTTGAAGAACGGCCCGGAGACCTGGTTGCCGGCCCCGAGCACCTGGGCGAGCTTGTCGGCCCAGCCGGCGTACCAGACCCACCGGTCGATCGCGGCGGACACCTGCGCGGCGGCTCGCGCCCGGCTCAGTCCCTCGGCGGCCGCGACCTCGGCGGCGAACTGGTCGCGGCGGCCTTCCAGCATCTCCGCGATCCGGTAGAGGATCTGGTCCCGGTTGTACCCCGTGCGCGCCGACCAGCCCGGCCATGCCTTGTACGCGGCCGCGACCGCGTCCCGCGCGTCCTTCCGCGAGGCGAGCGCGGCATTGGCGAGGAACCGGCCGCGGGCGTCGCTCACCGGGTAAGACCGCCCGGACTCGCTGCGCGGGAACGCGCCGCCGATGTAGAGCTTGTAGGCCTTGCGGACCTCGACGCGCTCGCTGCCGTTGTCAGTGGGCAAGGTAGGCCTCCAGCCCGTGTCGTCCGCCCTCGCGGCCGTACCCGGATTCCTTGTACCCGCCGAACGGGCTGGCCGGGTCGAACTTGTTGAACGTGTTGGCCCACACGACGCCGGCCCGCAGCCGCTGCGCCATCCACAGGATGCGCGACCCCTTCTCCGTCCACACGCCGGCGGACAGCCCGTACGGCGTGTTGTTCGCCTTGTCCACGGCTTCCGCCGGGGTGCGGAAGGTGAGCACCGACAGCACCGGACCGAAGATCTCCTCGCGGGCGATCCGGTGCGCCTGGGTGACGCCGGTGAACAGGGTGGGCGGGAACCAGTAGCCGCGCTCCGGCATCGCGCACGGCGCCGACCAGCGCTCCGCGCCCTCGGCCTCGCCGACCTCGCTCAGCTCGCGGATCCTCGCCAGCTGGGCCGGGCTGTTGATCGCGCCGACGTCGGTGTTCTTGTCCAGCGGGTCGCCGACCCGCAGCGTCGCCATCCGCCGCTTCAGCCGGCCGAGCACCTCGTCGTAGACGCTCTCCTGCACCAGCAGGCGGGAGCCCGCGCAGCACACCTGGCCCTGGTTGAAGAAGATGCCGTTGACGATCCCCTCGACGGCCTGGTCCAGCGGCGCGTCCTCGAACACGACGTTCGCGGCCTTGCCGCCGAGCTCGAGCGTCAGCCGCCTTCCGGTGCCGGCCAGCGACCCGGCGATCTGCCGCCCGACCTCGGTGGAGCCGGTGAACGCCACCTTGTCCACGCCGCCGTGCGACACCAGCGCCTGGCCCGTGCCCCCCGCCCCGGTGACGATGTTCACCACGCCCGCGGGCAACTCGGCCTGGCGGCAGATGTCGGCGAAGGCCAGCGCGGTCAGCGGCGTGGTCTCCGCTGGCTTGAGCACGACGGTGTTCCCGCAGGCCAGCGCCGTGGCGATCTTCCACGCGAGCATGAGCAGCGGGAAGTTCCAGGGGATCACCTGGGCGGCCACGCCCAGCGGCCGGGGGTCCGGGCCGAACCCGGCGTAGCCGAGCTTGTCCGCCCAGCCGGCGTAGGAGAAGAACCACGCCGCGACCAGCGGCAGGTCCACGTCGCGCGATTCCCTGATGGGCTTGCCGTTGTCCAGGCTCTCCAGCACCGCCAGCTCACGGGACCGCTCCTGCACGATCCGCGCGATGCGGTACAGGTACTTCGCCCGGTCGGCCCCGGACATGGGCCCCCACACCTTTTCGTACGCCGCGCGCGCGGCCCGGACCGCGCGGTCCACGTCCCGCGGCCCGGCCCCGGTGACCTCGGCGAGCACTTCCTCGGTGGCCGGGTTGACCGACTTGAACGGCTTGCCGTCCTCGGACTCCACGAACTCCCCGCCGATGAACAGCCCGTAATGCGAGGCGATGTCCACGACGGCCCGCGACTCGGGGGCGGGAGCGTACTCGAACACAGCCATGTTTGTCAGTCCCCTGTGTTGTCAATCTTCGGTGACGTAGTCGTGGCCGGCGTAGTGACCGGTGGCGAGCTTCTGCCGCTGCATCAGCAGGTCGTTGAGCAGGCTCGAGGCGCCGAAGCGGTACAGCGCCGGCGTGAGCCATGCCGGGCCCGCCGTCTCGTTGACGACGACGAGGTAGCGCAGGGCGTCCTTGGCGGCCCGGATGCCGCCCGCGGCCTTCACGCCGACCTGACGGCCGACGGCGGCCCGGAAGTCCCTGACCGCTTCGAGCATCACCAGCGTCACCGGCAGCGTCGCGGCGGGCTGCACCTTGCCGGTGCTGGTCTTGATGAAGTCCGCGCCGGCCAGCATCGCCAGCCAGGAGGCGCGCCGCACGTTGTCGTACGTGACGAGCTCGCCGGTCTCCAGGATCACCTTCAGGTGGGCCCCGCCGCAGGCCTCCTTCACCGCCCCGATCTCGTCGTAGAGCGCGAGGTAGTCGCCCGCGAGGAACGCACCGCGGTCGATCACCATGTCCACCTCGTCGGCGCCCGCGGCGACGGCGTACTCGACGTCGGCGATCTTCACCGCGCGGGCCGCCCGGCCGGACGGGAACGCGGTGGCCACGCTCGCCACCCGCACGCCGCTGCCGGCCAGGGCGCGCTTCGCCGTCGCGACGAGGTCCGGATAGACGCAGACCGCCGCGACCCGCGGCGCCGCCGGGTCGGACGGGTCGGGGCGGGCCGCCTTCGCGCACAGGGCCCGCACCTTGCCCGGCGTGTCCTGGCCCTCCAGCGTCGTCAGGTCGACCATCGACACCGCGAGGTCGAGGGCGAACGCCTTCGCCGTCGCCTTGACCGACCGCGCCGCCAGCCGCGCCGCCCGTTCCTCCGCGCCGACCTGGTCGACACCCGGCAGCCCGTGCAGGAACCGGCGCAGCGCCGACGCCGAGGTCGCGACGTCGGCAAGCGTGTCCGTGGTCGTCATGTCGTCACCTCAGCAGAACGCCTGTCAGTCCCCGGCATCATGACCTCAAGGTAGCACTCGGGTTCGGGCTCCTCGGCTGGCTGCGCGTAGGCTCGACCGCGTGACCGCACCCGCGCTTCAGCAGCCGCCATGGCCGGACCTGCCCCTCTTGGAAGCGGTGGCGCGCGAGCTGGAGGGCCTGCCGCCACTGGTGCTCGCCGCGGAGTGCGAGCAGCTGAAGGAGCGGCTGGCCTCGGTGGCGCGGGGTGAGGCTTTCCTGCTGCAGGGCGGTGACTGCGCGGAGACGTTCGCCGGCACTACCGCCGACAGCGTCCGGGGCAAGTTCCAGACGCTGCTGCAGATGGCGGTGATCCTGACCTATGCGGCCAGCGTCCCGATCGTGAAGGTCGGCCGGATGGCAGGCCAGTTCGGCAAGCCCCGGTCAGCGGCCACCGAGGTGCGGGACGGCGCGGAACTTCCGGTCTACCGTGGTGACGCGGTCAACGGCATCGAGTTCACCGCCGCGGCCCGCACGCCTGACCCCGGCCGCCTGCTCAAGGCGTATCACTGCGCATCGGCGACGTTGAACTTGTGCCGGTCCTTCGCCAGCGGCGGCTACGCCGACCTGCGCCAGGTGCATGCCTGGAACCAGGACTTCGTGTCCGGCAGCCCGGCCGGGCAGCGCTACGAGCAACTGGCGGACGAGATCGACCGGGCGATCGCCTTCATGCAGGCGTGCGGGGCTGACCCGCGGGAGTTCCGGGCGGTGGAGTTCTACTCCAGCCACGAGGCCCTGCTCCTGGACTACGAGCGGGCGCTGACCCGCACCGACGCGCGGACCGGGCATGCGTATGACCTGTCGGCTCACCTGCTGTGGATCGGGGAGCGCACGCGTGACCCGCGCGGCGCGCACGTCGAGTTCGCCCGCCGGATCCGCAATCCGGTCGCGGTCAAGATCGGCCCCGGCGCCACCGTCCCGGACGTGCTCGAGCTTATTGAAGCGCTCGACCCGGACCAGGAGCCCGGCCGGCTCATTCTCACCACCCGGATGGGCGCGGGGCGGATCCGCCAGGCGCTGCCCCCGCTGGTCGAGAAGATAGCCGCCAGCCGGCCCGGGATGATCTGGGTATGCGACCCCATGCACGGCAACACGGTGGAGGCGGCCAGCGGCCGGAAGACCAGGAACTTCGACGACGTGCTGGACGAAATCGCCGGGTTCTTCGAGGTGCACCGCGCCCTGGGCACCTACCCGGGCGGCATCCACATCGAGTTCACCGGCGATGACGTCACCGAGTGCACCGGCGGCGGCCAGCACCTCACCGAGAGCGACCTGAGCTACCGCTACGAGACGACGTGCGATCCCCGCCTCAACCGCAGCCAGTCCCTGGACCTGACCTTCCGCGTCGCCGACCTGTATCGCAGTCATCGAGCCTCCTGACCGCGGGACGGCGACGACCGCTGCCGACCCGTGGGGCTCGATGACCATCAAGAGTCACCGCAGTTCAGCGGGCCTCCGGCCCGGGCAGGGGGATCGATGCCTCGACCGCGAACCCGCCCGCGCGCAGGCCCGCGACGAGCTCGCCCACCTACTCGAGCCCGGGCTGCGGGCCCAGTTCCGCCTCTGCGTCCGGGCGCAGGACGGCCAGCACGCCGCGCATCTCCGCCAGCGCCTGCCGGCTGGCGGCCGAGATCGCGCTCAGGAAGTCCGGGACCGCGTCCGGATTCGACCGGGCCGAGCGGACCGCCGCCTCCGACTGGATCGCGATCAGGCTGATCGAGTGGCCGATGACGTCGTGCAGCTCGCGGGCGATCCGCAGCCGTTCGTCCACGACCGCCCGCGCCGCGCGCTCGCCTTCCGCCGCCTCAAGCCGCGCCGCGCGGTCCTTCAGCTCCGCGACGTAGTCGCGCCGCGTGCGCAGCGCGTACCCCAGCACCCAGCTCGCCGCGACCAGCGCCCCGAGGGCCAGCGCGAGCGAGAGCAGGCCGGCCAGGACCGCCTTCGCGGCCAGGACCAGGCCGCGCTGCGGCGTCGCCGCGAGGGTCGTGCGGATCAGGCCGCTGCCGTACGGCGCGCGCGTCCAGCAGGGCGCCGGCCTCGTGCAGCGGCCACACCCGGCCCAGGTGGGAAACCGCGCTGCACGAGGCGGCTGGGAGCGGCGAAACCGACGCCGCCCGCATGCTGATCGACCTCGGCGCCGACCCCAGTATCCGCGATGCCCGGTTCAGCGCCACGCCGCTCGGCTGGGCCGAGCACTTCGGCCGCCAGGCCGTGGCCGACTTCCTCCGCCCGCTCACCCCGGCAGAGTGACGGAACCACCGGACGATTAATACTCTGGTCAGCCTAATCCCCGGGCATGAATAGAGGAATTCGCGCACTACGACCGCGCGGGCACGCGCATTTTCCGGAGAAGCGGCTGAGCGGCGCTGCGGGTGGAACCTGGACCCGTTCGGCTTAATTCTTGTCTTTCTTCTTGACTTCCGGCTCTTGCGGGGGGCTCGGCGTCGAGGCCGATGGACCCGCGGAATGCCGGGAGGCCGTCCACGGTCAGGTCGTGCCGGTAGCGGACCAGGTTCGCGGGCTTCAGGATGACCCGGTGCATGACCGCGTGCTTGCCCAGGCGGTTGAAGTGCTCGTCGCCGTTGTCGGTGTAGCCGACCTTCCGGCTGACCGCCAGCGACGCCGGGTTGTCGGTGAACGCGCTCGAGGTGATGTACCGCGCGTCCAGGTGGTCGAAGAGGAACGCGCAGATCACCTGGCGCATCGCGGTGCCGATCCCGCGGCCCTGGAAGCGGCGGCTCAGCCAGGAGCCGGTCTCGCCGCCGCGCTTGACCAGGTAGTCCTCGCTCAGGAAGCCCTGGCTGCCGACCAGTTCGCCCGCGTAGAAGACGGCGAAGTCGGCGTTCCACTTGGCGGGGGAGAAGGCGGACCGCCGGCCCCAGTGGTACTGCGCCAGGCTCAGCGGCATCTCCGCGGCCGGGGTCAGCGACCAGGGGAACCCGAACGGCATGAACTCCGGGTCGTGGATGTCGGTCGCCAGTTCGGCGAGCGGCCCGAGCAGGTCGTCGGTGACGCCCCGCAGTTCGACCGGGCCCGCCGTGATCCGCAGGCTAAGCAGTGGCAGCGCTGTCGCGGCCGTCGTCATCGCGTAAACCCCTCTTCCCGCCCGCACCCCGTGGCCGCTATCTGACCAGATCTCCCGGCCCGGGCGCCACCGGGTTTCCCCGTCCGGCCCCGCCACGTCGCGCGCCGTATAGTCGCGCAGGTGACCCCTGGAGAGCAGCGGACCCTGACGGCCGTCCGGGCAGAACTGGCGCGGCTGGTGCGCTACGACGACGAGTCGGTGGTGCACGACGCCTGGATCAGGCAGCGGTACCAGGGCGGCTACGCCGAGACCTACGCCCCCGCCCGGAGGGAAGCCGTCGCCACCGCCTGGCACGAAGCGGGCCACGCGGTGGCGGCCCTCGCCGTGGGCGCGCGGTTCAGCTCGGCCTCGATCCGGACCGGCGGCCGCAGCGCCGGGCGGGTGCACTCGATCGCCGGCGGCGGCGCGGACGCGTTCGTGATCGCGGCGGCCGGGCAGGTCGCGGAGGGCCTGCGCGGCTGGACGCTGCCGTCCGCCGACGCGGAGGTCCGCGCCTGGCTGGCGGGCTGGCGCGACGACGGCGGCGACGCGCGCCGCTTCCGGGCCGGCCTGGCGGCCACCCGGTTCGCCGGCGACGAGGCGGCCGCCTGGCGGCACTGCGTTGACCTGCTCACCCCGCTGCGCCTCCAGGTCAGGTCCCTGGCCCGCGGCCTGCTCGCCTGGCCCCGCCACCTCCCCTACGCGGTCGCGGCCGACCTGGCGGGCTTCGGCGTCCCGGCCCGTTAGCTCCTGCGGTAAGGCCGCCGGAGTCAGCGGCGCATCTCCGCGACGCCCTGCGCCACCGCGCACGGGGCGCACAGGTGCACGTCCCCGGCGTCCAGTTGCCGGGTCAGCACGGCGCCGCCGTCGCACACGTCCACGTCCTGCGGGTGGGCGGTGTCGCACGGGCACTGGCAGGGCCGCCAGCCGCCGAGCGCCGCGCGGGCGGCCTCCAGCGCCGCCCTCGCGGCCGGCTCGAGGTTGTCGCGCGCCTCCGCGGTCGCGGCCGCCACCTGCTTGCGCCACTGGTCGAGTGCGGCCGCGGCGATCTGCCAGGCGACAGCGAACTGCTGTCCCGGGGTATCGGGATTCTCCCCCATAACCACATTCTCGCACTAGACGGCGTCGCTGACCAGGGTGGGCGGGCAGGTAACCGGGCGGCGACGGCGGCCTTCGCCGTGCGCAGGGTTTCCTCGGCGTCCTGGATGCGCCAGGGGAGCAGAGCGGCACGGTGAGCCGCGGTGACCGCGCGGGTCAGCAGCGCGACGGCCTGCGGGGCGTTGCCGCGGGCGAGTTCCGCCCGCGCCAGGACGACGAGGGCGCTGGGAATCAGCCGGGAGTCGCCGATCCGTTCGCGCAGGGCCAGGGAGTGCGTGAACTGGCGGACCGCCTCCCGGGGGCGGACGTCCTCGAGCAGGTAGTAGAACCCCAGGTGCCGGTGGATCTCCGAGCGGCCGTAGGCGTCGCCGCCTTCCTCGACGGCCTCGGCCAGGCCGACCGCCGGCCACAGGTAGCGCATCGCGGCCGCCCAGTCGCGGCGCAGCACCTGGAACACCAGGCTCACGTCGAACAGCGCCCGCCCGGTGCCCGCGGCGTCGCCGGTCTCCCGCCACAAGGCCAGGGCCCGGACCAGCAGTTCCTCTTCCGCGGCGATGTCCGCTTCGCTCAGCGTGCCGCCCGCGGCCAGCGTCGCGACGTTGCGCAGGTGACGGACACGGCCCAGCCCGCCGAGCGCGCCGGCCTCGCCCGCCCGGTCGCCCGCGCGCGTCGCCTGGGCCAGTGCCTCGCCGAACAGCCGCTCCGCCGCGGCGAAGTCCCCGGTGCAGAACGACGCGTCCGTCAGCGCCTCATCGCCCGCCGCGTGCAGCCGCCGGGCTTCGGGATCGGGCTCAACCGTCACGGATGGCAGCCTAACCGAGCCGGGGCCGGGGCGACAGGCGGCCGCCGGGCCCGGGCTCAGGGGGCGGGGGCCCGTTGCGGTGACACGAACACCGACGTGGGGTGGTGCGCGGGCGGCGGCGGGCCGACCACGCGGACCATGTGACTGGCCGCGATGCTGGCCGCGGCGAGCGCCGCGACCGCCCCGGCGAGGCTCGCGACCTTGACCGCCCGCGGCCAGGAGAGCGTGCCGAGGCTGCCTCGTTCCTCGGGCACCGACCCGTACGGCTGCTCTGCTTCCACCGAAGCGGCGGACGTGCTGTCAGCGGACATGAAACCCCCGTTCCCTGCTGCCGGCCCGACCCTGGCCCCTGGCTGCCATACCCACTTCCCCGCACTCCGCACCGGTGACAGTGCGACTCCCGGATCACGAACGTAACACGAACCATCTCCCGCCGGGCGCCTCCCGCCGGGCGCCGCGGCAGCGCAGGCCCGGCGAGCCCGCCGGCCGCGCCGGGGCGTTCAGGCGACTGGCTTGGTCCGCGGGTCCAGCGCGGCCGCGGCCGCGCTCAGCAGCCGCTCAGCCTGGTCGGCGGCGCTGGCCCGGGCGGCAGGGAGCGCGCCGCGCGACGGCACGGCCCGGGTGACCTCCGCGTAGAGCTTGAGCACCGGCTCGGTGCCGCTCGGCCGCACCATGACCCGGGCGGCGTCGCCGGCGTGCCAGACCAGGACGTCGGCCGCCGGGACCGGCCGGCCAGGAGACCGCTCGGCGCGGCCCCCGGCCAGGTCCACCACCCCGGGGCCGGCGGCGAGCAGGTCGGTCACCGTGACCGGCAGCCCGGCTAGCTGGCGCGGCGGCTCCTTCCTGACCCGCTCGACCGCGCCGGCCAGCGAGGCAAGGCCCGCCGCCCCGTCCGCTCGCAGCGAGCGCTCCCTGGTGAGGTGCAGGCCGTGGACCAGGGCCAAGTCGTCGAGCCGGCCGGTCAGTGTCCGGCCCTCGCGGGCCAGGCCCGCGGCCACCTCCAGCACGAGCAGCGCGGCGCTGATCCCGTCCTTGTCGGCCACCAGGTCGGGCCGGACGGCGTAGCCGAGCGCCTGCTCGTAGCCGTAGACCAGTGCGTGGCCGGCGCCGCCCGCCCGGGCGATCCACTTGAATCCCGTCAGCGTGGTGACGCACCGTACCCCGGCTGCCTGCGCGAGGCGGCGCAGCAGCGACCCGGACACGACCGTGGTGGCGACGACAGGGGGAGGGCCGGGGCGGAAGCCGGCGGCCAGGCGGGTCAGCGCCGCGTCGCCGAGAAGCGCGCCGAGCTCGTCCCCGGTGAGCGCCCGCCAGCCATCCGCCGTCGGCACCATGACCGCGAGCCGGTCGGCGTCCGGGTCGCTGGCGAGGACCAGGTCCGCGCCTTCCCGCTCGGCGGCCGCCCGCGCGAGGTCGAGCACGCCCGGCGCCTCCGGGTTCGGGTAGGGCACGGTGGGGAACGCGGGGTCGGGGTGCTGCTGGGCGGCGACCGGCACCGGCGCGGGCCAGCCGGCCGCGGCCAGGACGGCGCGCAGCGTGGCGTCCCCGACGCCGTGCAGCGCGGTGTGCACCACGGTGAGGCCGGGCGTTCCGGCGGCCCTGACCCCGCCGCTCGCCACGCCCGCGGCGTAAGCGGCCGGGACAGCGCCGGCCGGCCCGGACTCGAACGGGCCCTCGGACCAGCCAGCCGGCAGCCGCAGCGGGTCCACCGCTTCGATCGCGGCGGCGATGGCCTCATCCTGCGGTGGCAGCAGCTGGCCGCCGTCGCGCACGTAGACCTTGATGCCGTTGTCCTGGCGCGGGTTGTGGCTGGCAGTCACCATCAGCCCGTAGCCGGCCCGCAGGTAGCGCACCGAAAACGCGAGTACCGGCGTCGGCAGCGCCCCGGGCAGCAGGAACACGCGCAGGCCGGCCCGGGACAGGATCCGGGCGGCGTCGGCCGCGAACACGGCGGACTTGGCCCGCCCGTCGTAGCCGACCACGATTCCGGCGGCGCCGGCCGCCGGGTCCGCCGCGGCGATGTAGCGCGCCAGCCCGGCCGCCACCCGGCCGGCCACGAGCCGGTTCATCCGGGCCGGCCCGGCGCCCATCGCGGCCCGGAGGCCGGCCGTCCCGAAGGCCGGCGTGCCCGCGAAGCGCTCCGCGAGCGCGGCCGCGTCGCCTCCGGCGAGCAGCCCGTCAAGCTCGGCCCGCGTCTCCGGGTCCGGGTCGGCGTCCCGCCAGGCCGCCGCCCTGGCCGCAAGTCCGCTATCCGGGTGTGCCATGCCGCCCCTCTCTCGCCGCGCCGTCACGGGAACGCAGGCTGCGGCACCCGGGGAGATGTCATCCCCGGCCCGGCCGGGGTCGAACCCCGCCCGGCTAGCCGGTGCCCTTGGACGGCACCGGGACGTGCGGGCCCGCGCTGTCCGGCGGCACCATCGCGTCGTGGCCGGCGGTGCCGGGCACGGCCAGGCAGACGATGAGGCAGTGCCCGTTGCGGTCAGCTAACGCGTTCTTCGTGGTTCTCAGGCAGCGAGGAAGGCGCGGCAGGCCGCGGAGCAGGGCCGGAGACTTCCCCGGTAGCCGCGGTTGCGCAGCGCCCGGTGCACCTGGGCGGCGGTAGCGCACGGGGTGCCGTTCACGTCCGCCCAGCCGTAGCGCAGGGTCGCCCCGGACGTCGCGGCGGCCTCGTTGTCGCGGGCCCGGTCCCCGGCACGCCGCTCCTCGTCGTGAACCTCTCTGCCGTCGAGCTCCACGATCAGGCCGTACTCCTCGTAGTACCGGTCGCGGAAGCCCCGGGTCCCGTCTTGCTTGGTGAACTTCGCCTGGCGGGTAGCGGGCGGGAGGCCGTGGGCCCGTTCCACGTCGCGGGCGTAACGGAACTCAAGCGGGAAGTGCGAGCCGCCCGCCACCTGGTCGATGATGTCCTCGACCTGGTCCCGCCAGCGGAACCTGCGACGTGCCCGGGCGGCGGCCTTCAGCTGCGCGGCGCCGATCAGGTTCCGCGCGATGCCGCGGGAGATCCAGCCGACGACGTCGTCCAGGTTGTCGGCGGCGGCTACCAGGTCGATGATCGTCTCCGCGTAGAACGTGTGCGGCGGGACACCCCGCTGCGGCCGCCACCGCGGGTACTCGAAGGACGAGTAGTGAACGGCCAGCCCGGGCTGCGGCCTCACGCGCCGGCCCGAGGGGACGCTGACCTGGATGAGCGGATGCCTGCGGCTGGTCAGCATGAGGATCTCGGCCGCGGTCTCGTGGCTGAGCAGCGCCCCCGGCCCCGCGTAGAGCAGAGCGGCCCACCGGCGGGCCTCCCAGCGGACCTCCCCGGTGAAGGCGTAGTAGACGCCTGGGTAGAGGCGCTGCCACAGCCCGTGGTCCAGCTTCGAGGCGGTCGTGCCCGGGGGAAGGCCAGCCGACAGGGCCTGGCGGCGGCTGACCGCTCCTGCCTGTTCGGCGATAACCCGGCGCAGACCGGGTGGAATGCTGTTCGTCATGAAGCACAGTATGCGGACAGGCGGCGACGTTTCTCGTTGGCCGCCCTTTCCCCTTTCCCTCTTTCCCTCCTTTCTCGAAAAATGCGATAAACTGGGAGAAATGCAAGTTTAGCCGGAAATCAGTGCCGGGTAGCGGGAAGTAGGCGCCGGGCGGCGGGCGCGAGAACCCTGCGGCGACGGTCATCGTCACTGGTCGGCTCGTCGCCGCCAACGTGCTGCGGCCGCGTGGCCAAGCATGACCCGAGCACGCGAGCCGGAAGACCGCCGTGGCCGCGCGTGCCGGGCGCCCCACGGAACCCCGCCGAAGTACAGGTAAACTTTTGGCCCGAGGTAAATAAAATACGTGTCAGGCTGCTTTTCTTTTCCGCAGAAAAAAACTTTACATCGTAGCGGTGCGAGTCGAATTCCGTACCCAGCGGAAATGTCGGCATAAATTACCCTTGCTTCTGCCGTCCCCCGTCCGGAGACTCTGCCCGGCGGAGCCGCGCACGGTCTTCCGCGCGGCCCCGCTCGTCTGAGGGCGGCGCCCGAGGGCTGCCGCGGTGCCCGCTGTACCAGGCGGCGGCGGGTGGCCGACGAGTCGGCACCGCGCCGCCCGCCCGGACCCGTTGGACGGCGGCGGCCGGGCGCTCGGGGGTGACGTCCTTGAGCGGGAACCCGGGGGCGCCGGCCGCCGGCGTCGCGTGCTCGTGCTTATCCCGGTCGAACGCGGTGCGGGTGATGACCCGGAGCGGCGTCTGATAACAGCAACTGGCGGTCACGCGCTCCTTCCGGGCGCCGCCGCCGTCCCCGGGACGCGGGCGTGGGCGCGGCGAAGTGCGAGCCTGTCGCTGTCCCGTCCGATCCGGCCCGTCATCTGGTCATAAATAATCAGATTCGCACCAAAAACCCACACTGCAGGCTAAAATAGCTAAACATGCCTAGGCTCAGACAGCACCGGGGCCACCAAAGGACACAGGCGGACACAGGCGGACACAGGGCGACACAGGGTTGGGATAGGATAGAGCTAGTGCCCTTTAGTTACTCCGAAGTTAGAAAAGCGCTGACGAACTCGGCGGCGACCATTGCGACCCCGCGCAACGTAGCGCGTTACTTCGGGTACGAGGCCATGCAGGCGGCGGTCGAAACGGTCTGGCACCGCCAGGTGAGGGCCGGAGACCTCGCGGTCGCGCTGACCGACCGTTTTGTCGGCCGCGGCGCCGTCACCGTGGATGTCGGCGCGAGCTGGGGCCTTTTCAGCTATCACTTCGCCCGCAAAGTGGGCAGGTCGGGCACGGTATTCAGCTACGAACCGCACCCGCTGAACAGGGCGGTGCTGGAGAAACTGGCGAAGGCGCGGCCCAACGTCCATTTTCGGGCCGTCGCCGTCTCCGACGTGACCGGCAGCGCGGACATGCAGGTCCCCGTGTTCGGTAACCGGCACGTGACCGCGCAGTCCAGCATCGCCCACGGCTTCGAGGGGCAGCACGGGGTCCGGGTCGACCGGGTGTCCGTCCCCACCGTCCGGCTAGACGACGAACTCGGCGGCCAGCACGTGGACTTCATCAAGATCGACGTCGAAGGACACGAGGTCTCGGTGCTGCGCGGCGCGTCCGCCCTGCTCCGCAAGGAACTTCCCCCGATGCTCATCGAAATCGAGCAGCGCCATCTGGACCACCCGATCGGCGACGTCTTCGCGGAAATCGAGGACATCGGCTACACCCTTTACTTCATCGAAGGCGCGGCCATCCGCCCCATCGAAGAGTTCAACCTCGAAAAGCACCAGCTCGCTTCCATCGTGCCCAACGAGTTCACGCCGTTCAGCATGCCGGACGGTTACGTTTACAACTTCTGCGCGGTCGCTAAGCCGGATCTCCTCGACGGCGCTCCCGGCTTCGCCGGGTAGTCCGCCGCCCGGCCGTGCCGTTCAGGCCGCCCGGGTCGGCGGCGCCCACGCCGGCCCGGCGCCATCAAGGACCCCGGCGGTTCAAACGCTGTAAGCGGGGGCGAGGAACGCGGCGCAGGCCGCGGCCAGGTAGCCGGGGTCGGCGGTGCCGCACAGCTCGCGGGCCGAGTGCATGGACAGGACCGGGATGCCGATGTCCAGCGTGCGGATGCCCGTCTTGGCCGCGATGGCCGGGCCGATGGTGGAGCCGCACGCCACGTTGTTGCGCCCGACGAACACCTGCGACGGGATATCGGCCTGCTCGCAGGCGCGCGCCCAGGCGGCCACGCCGACCGCGTCGGTAGGGTAGCGCTGGCTCGCGTTGAGCTTCAAGACCGGCCCGCCGCCCGCGATCGCCCGGTGCTCGGGCTCGTGGTACTCCAGGTAGTTGGGGTGGGCGGCGTGCGCCGCGTCGGCCGAGAGGCAGAACGAACCGGTGACCGCCGGGCTGGCGGGCGGCAGCGGAACGAGGTAGGAGGGCCAGACGCGGCGCAGGACGAAGTCGAGGAGCGGGCCCGCGGCGCCGGTAACCGACTGGCTGCCCACCTCCTCGTGGTCGAAGGCCGCGTAGACGAGGACCGCCCCGTCGGCCCCGCCGGACTCGGCCGCGGCCAGGAACCCGGCGAGCCCGCCGTGCGTGGAGGAAAGGTTGTCCAGCCGCGGCGCGGCGAGCAGTTCCCCGTCCCGCCCGAGCTGCGCGGGCGGCGTGACGTCGTGCAGGACGAGGTCGTGCCCGGCCACGTCGCCGGCCGCGACGCCGGCCTCGGCTGCGAGGAACTCGACGAGGTCGCCCTCCCGGACGTCGCCGGTGCCCCAGACCGGCGACAGGTGCAGCTGCGGGTCCAGCTTGATGCCGCGGTCGTTGACGCCCCGGTCGAGGTGCGGCGCCAGCTGCGGCACGCGCAGCAGCGGCCGGCCGACGTTGACCAGGACCGCGGTGCCGTCGGTGAGCACCAGCCGCCCGGCGACCCCCAGGTCGCGGTCGAGCCAGGAGTTCCACAGTGCGCCGCCGTACACCTCGACGCCGACCTGGCGCCAGCCCGCGGCGCCCCGGTCCGGCCGGGGCTTGACCTTCAGCACGGGGGAGTCCGTGTGCGCGGCGACGACGCGGGCCGGCGTGTCCTCGGTGACCCCGGCGGGCACCGCCCAGGCGATGACGGCACCGTCGCGCACCAGGTACTCGCGCGCGCCCGCGGCGGAGGGCAGGGCCGTCCCGCCGACCGGCGCGAACCCGGCGGCCGCGAGCCGCCGCTCGGCCTCCGCGGCGGCATGGAACGGCGACGGCGCACTTGCGATGAAGTCCGCCAGGTCGAGGGCCACTGAGGTGTCTGGCTTCATCATCGGTATCAGCGTGTCCTTGTGCTAGACGTTCGAATCCCCGTTGCGGCCAACGGCCCGGCGAAGCGGTATCTTCCCGCATGGTGACCGCGGGCGGCCCGGCCGGGACAGGCGCTGCCGGAAGCGACGCCGTCGCCGCATGGTAACAGAGTGGCCGCGATGACCGGCAAAGCCACGGGAGACCACGGCGGAGACGCGGGCCGGCCGTTACTGTTCAGCGGGGACGTGGCCGGTGTTCGAGGAGGCGCTATGTGGGACGAGGCCGGGCGGCTGGCCGACTGGCTGGGGGAGGCGCCCGTCGAGGCGCAGCTGCTCAAGCTTTCTGAGGAGGTGGGCGAGGTCGCCGCGGCCTACCTCGGCGTGACCGGCCTGAACCCGCGCAAGGGCGTCACCCACACCACGGACGACCTGGTGAACGAGGTCGCCGACGTGATCATCAGCGCCTGCGTCGCGATCGTCCGCCTCACCGGCGACCAGCGGTCAGCCCGGGCGGCATTCGAGGCGCACCTAGCGCGGGTGCTCGCCCGCGCGGGCCTCGAGCCCGCCGGGTGAAAGACGCCGGGCGCGGGCGGCGGCGGTGAACGGCGGGCCGGTCACACGATCGAGGAACGGCGGCCGGCCCAGTAGGCGTCCCGCAGGATGCGCTTGTACAGCTTCCCCGTCTCCGAGCGGGGAAGCTCGGGCGCGAAGTCGACGGACCGCGGGCACTTGAAGTGGGCGAGCCTGGCCCGGCAGTAGTCGATCAGCTCCCGCTCCATGTCCGGGCCGGCGGCGGCCGGCTCGGCGAGTTGCACCACCGCCTTGACCTCTTCGCCGAGGTCCTCGTTGGGCACGCCGATCACCGCCACGTCGAGGACGGCCGGATGGGCGGACAGGACGTTCTCCGTCTCCTGCGGGTAGATGTTGACCCCGCCGGAGATGATCATGTAGCTCTGCCGGTCGGTCAGGTACAGGTAGCCGTCGGGGCCGATGTGGCCGACGTCCCCCACGGTGCTGGCCAGGCCGTCGCCGGAGCCGGAGCGGCTTGCCGCGGTCTTCGCCGGGTCCCGGAAGTACTCGAACGCGGTCGCGCCGCGGAACCAGACCGTCCCGTCCGTCCCGTCCGGGCACGGTTTGCCGTTCTCGTCCAGGATGAGCAGCTCGCCGATGACCGGACGGCCCACGGTCCCGGGGTGCGCGAGCCAGTCGGCGGAGGTGCAGAACGTGAAGCCGTTGGCCTCGGTCGCCGCGTAGTACTCCTGCAGGATCGGGCCGACCCAGTCGATCATCCCCCGCTTGACGTGCACCGGGCACGGCGCGGCCGCGTGCACGATGCACTCCAGGGACGAGGTGTCGTACCGCGCCCGCACCTCGTCGGGGAGCCGGAGCAGGCGGCTGAACATCGACGGCACCATCTGGCAGTGGGTGACCCGGTGCTCCTGGACCAGGGCAAGCCACCGCTCGGGGTCGAAGCGCTCCATCACCACGACCGTGCAGCCCAGGCGCAGCGCCCCGGCCACGCTCGCGTGCGGGGCCGAGTGGTACAGCGGCGCCGGGTTCAGGTAGGTCATGCCCGGGCGGAAACCGAAGAAGGCCATCCCCAGCTGCACCCCGGCCAGCGCGTCGGCCGGGCTTTCCTCCGGGAGGGCGCGGAAGATGCCCTTGGGGTGACCGGTCGTGCCCGACGAGTACAGCATCGCCGCGCCGGTCGACTCGTCGGCCACCGGGGAATCCGGGTACCCGGCGACCAGCGCGTCGTAGGACTCCCAGCCGCCCGGCAGCGGGCCGGGACCGGTCATGAACCGGCGCCCGAGGCCGGGGCACCGCGCGGCCGCGGCCGCGGCCACCTCGCGCTTCGCGACCGAGCTGAACAGCGCCTTCGACTGCGAGTCGGCCACGATGTAGGCCACCTCGTCGGCGCTCAGGTGGGTGTTGACCAGGGTGAAGTACAGGCCGGCCCGCTCGGCGCCGGCCGCGATCTCCAGCAGCCGCGGGCTGTTCTCGATGAGCACCGCGATGTGGTCGCCGCGCCGCAGCCCGGCGTCCCGCAGCAGGTGCGCCACCTGGTTGGCGCGGGCCTCGTACTCCGCGAAGGTGACGGTCTCGCCGGACCCGGCCATGACGATGGCCGGCTGGTCAGGGTGGGCGACGGCCTGCTGGCGTGCGAACACGCTTCCTCCTCCACTGTGACCCGCGTCACTCCTGAGATGAGAGTACAGCGGCGGGTAGAGCAGGTCCATGAGGAGTTCATGCCGGGTTATCCCGGTCTGGGGGAGTATGGGGGCTCGCGGACCGGGGCCCCGTGGGCCCGGCGAGGCACGAGAAAACACGGACCGTTCGGTGGGACCGGGTTGGGCCTGTCAGGAGCCGGCCAGCACGGGCAACTTGACGGCCGACGGGTGCGCCGGGTCGTGGTAGACCGCCTGACGGGCGGCGTGCAGCGTGACGGCGGTCGCGAGCGGCTCGCCGCTGCCCGGGTTGCGCGCGTACCGGGGGTGCGCCCCGCTGGAGACCTGCAGGCGCACGCGGTGGCCGGCCCGGAACCGGTGCGCGGCGGGCCCCAGGTCCACGGTGACGCGCCGCGGGTCTTCGGTCGCGGAGGTCAGGCGGCGGATGCCGTCGGTGACGTTCAGCGACCGGCCGGCCGGGTCCACGTCGCACAGCCGGACGAAGAAGTCCGTGTGCGGCCGGCTGGAGGCGGCGAACAGCTCCGCGGTGACGCTGCCGGAGAGCTCGAGGGGGCTGGTCAGCGGCTCGCTGGTATAGCTGAGGACGTCGGGGCGCCGCTCCAGGGCCCGGTTGTCGCGCGGGCCGCTGCCCGGCACGCTGGCCCCGCCGACGGCGGGCGTGGGGTCGGCCGGGTCGTAGGTGTAGCGGGCCGGGTCGCCCGGCGCGGGGGCGTCCGGGCCGAGCCCGCCGCCGCCGTGCAGGTGCCAGCGCTGGACGGAGGCGTCCCGCGGCGGCCAGTCGGCCAGGCTCCGCCACCCGCCGCCGCCCGTGACCTCCACCCGCACCCGGGGCCGGCCCGGCCGCGGTGGGCGGCCCAGCAGGTGCGTGCCGAACCAGTCGAAGGCGTCGGCGAGCGCCTGGCGGTACAGGTTCGCGCAGCTGTGGTGCCAGGCGCCGACCCGCAGCCGCACGTCCTGGCCGCCGTCGCGCAGCCGCCGGTAGTCGGCGAACATCTGCGGCAGGAACAGGTCGTACCAGCCCGCGATCATGGTGACCGGGACGCCGAGGTCCGTCAGCAGCGGGCGGAAGTCGGTGGGGTCCCAGTACGGGTCGCCGGGCTGGTCGCGGGTGACCCAGTCCCGGTAGCAGCCGACCGGGTGCCCGACCGCCGCGATGTCGGCGTCCAGTAGCGGGAGGTGCCCGTAGGCCGCGGCCAGGGCCGCGCGGCCGCGCTTGGCGGCGCGGCGCGAGCCGCGCGGGCGCTCCTGCTGCTCCATGATGTGCACCCAGGCCAGCGCCTGCTCCAGGGTGAACGCGCCGCCCGGGTACTTGTAGGCGCGGCGTTCCGCGCCCCACACCCCGACGGCCATGGCCCGCAGTTGCGGCGGCCTGGTGGAGGCCAGCGCGAGCTGGGTGAAGGCGAGATAGCTGCCGCCGAACGTGCCGATGGTCCCATCGGACCAGGGCTGCTGGACGATCCAGTCGGCGGCGGCCCGGCCGTCGCCGGCTTCCGCGTCGAACTCGATGCGGCCGCCGGAGCCGGAGGTGCCCCTGGTCGACTGGACGACCGCGTGGTAGCCGCGCTCGGCGAACAGCCGGGCGTTCGCGGCCTGGCCCGCGCGGCCGTACGGGGTGCGGATGAGGACCGCCGGCCGCGGCCGGCCGGGCCCGCCCAGGTAGACGTCGGTGCGCAGGGGGGTGCCGTCGGGGGCGCGGACCACGACGTCGCGCCGCACGTCGACGTCGCAGGTCACCGCCGGGCCGAGCCGCAGCGAGGCCGCCTGCAGGCGGCTGGCTACCGTCACGGGCTCCCACACTAGCGGAAAGCCCGGCCAGGGGAGTCGCGGCCGCGCCGATAATCATTCGGGGTTCGCGCTGCGCGGGAGTAAGCTTCTGGCTCCTATGCGCGCGACGGCCCGGGTGTACTGGCGGCTCCTGGCGGCCGGGTTCCGCCGTCAGTCCGCGTACCGGCTCGCCGCGCTCGGCGGTCTCGTCGCCAACCTGACCTTCGGGCTGCTGAAGGTGGCGATCCTGTTCGCCACCGTCCGGGCCGCGGGCGGCGAGCTGCACGGGTACGACACCGCGTCGATGAGCACGTACGTCTGGCTGTCGCAGGGGCTGCTCGGCTCGGTCAACCTGAACGGCCGCACCGACCTGGCACTGCGGGTCAAGGACGGCCAGGTCGCGGTCGACTTCCTGCGGCCGGTCGACCTGCAGGCGGCGACGCTCGCCACCGAGGCCGGGATGTCGCTGTTCGCGCTCATCCCGCGCGGGCTGCCCTCGGTGCTGCTCGGCGCCCTGGTCGTCGGCATGCGGCTGCCGTCGAACCCGGTGTTCTACCTGCTCGGAACCGTCAGCCTGCTCCTGGGCATCGTCATCTCCGCGGCGACGGTGTACCTGGTCGCGGTCGCCGGGTTCTGGCTGGTGGAGACGCGCGGCCTGCAGATCCTCTACATGCTCGCCTCGGGTTTCCTTGGCGGGCTCTACGTGCCGCTCGCGCTGTTCCCCGGGTGGCTGCGGGCCGTCGCCGCGGCCACGCCGTTTCCCTCGATCATGATGGACCCCATCGACGTGCTGTCCGGGCTCGGCGGCGAGGCCCACGCGGCCGGGCTGGTGCTGGCGCAGCTCGCCTGGCTGGCGGGGGTGGCGGCCGCCGGCCAGGCGCTGACCCGGGCGGGCCGCCGGCGGCTGGAGGTGCAGGGTGGCTGAGACCGCGGGGCGGCTGGAACGGCTGCGGCCCTACCGGGCCGTCCTGGCCTCGCGCGCCCGCTCGCAGCGCGCGTACCGGGCCAACTTCGCCGTCGACCTGGTCAGCTCCCTGCTGGTCGGCGTGGTCGAGCTGGCCGAGGTGTGGGTGCTGTTCACCAACGTCACCGCGCTGGGCGGGATGCGCTTCAACCAGATCCTCCTAGTCTTCGGCCTGGCCGACCTCGCCTTCTCGCTGGCCGACCTGTCCTTCGGGCACCTCGACAACCTGCCGGACTTCCTGCGGGCCGGCACCCTGGACGTCTTCTACCTGCGGCCGCAGCCCGTCTTGGCGCAGCTGATTACCAGCGACATCTCGCTGCGGCGGCTGGCCCGGGCGGCGGTCGGGGCCGCCGCGATGGGCGCCGGGCTGACCACGTCCGGGGTGACCTGGAGCCCGCACGCGGCCGTGCTGCTGGTCCTCGGGCTGGTCAGCGGGTACGCCACGTTCGCCGGAATGTTCGTCCTGGCCGCCGGGCTGCAGTTCTTCCTGCTCGACGGCGCGGAGATGACCAACGCCTTCGTCTACGGCGGGCGCTACGCCGCGACCCAGCCGGCCTCGGTCTGGACGCGGCCGCTCAAGCTCGTGTTCGGTTTCTTCTTCCCCATGGCCTTCACCGCCTACCTGCCGGCGGTGGCCATCCTCGGCCTGCCCGGCCCGCAGTGGCTGCCGGCCTGGCTCGGCTGGTGCGCCCCCGCCGCCGCGCTGTGGTCGTGGGCGACGGGACTGCTGTGCTGGCGCTGGGGACTGCGGCACTACCAAGGAGGCGGCGGATGAACAGTGCTGTCGGCAGCGGGGCGATCATCGAGACAGACGGACTCACCCGCGAGTTCCGGGTCCGCGACGGGCGGCGCAAGCGGCTGCTCACCGCGGTCGACGGCCTCACCGTCCGGGTCGAACCCGGCGAGGCGGTGGGCTACATCGGCGCGAACGGCGCCGGGAAGTCGACCACGATCAAGATGCTCACCGGGATCCTGGTGCCCACCGCCGGGCGGGTGCTTACCTGCGGGCTGCGCCCGGTGCCGGACCGGCGGCGGCTGGCCCGGCAGGTCGGGGTGGTGTTCGGCCAGCGCTCGCAGCTGTGGTGGGACCTGCCGGTGCGCGAGTCGCTGCGCATCCTGGCCGCGATCCACATGCTGTCGCGGGCCGAGGAAAACGACCGCACCGCCGAGCTCGTCGAGCAGCTCGAGCTCGGCGAGTTCCTGTCCGTCCCGGTGCGCCAGCTATCCCTGGGCCAGCGGATGCGCGCCGAGATCGCCGCCGCGCTGCTGCACTCGCCGCGGCTGGTGATCCTGGACGAGCCGACCATCGGCCTGGACGTGCTCTCCAAGCAGCGGCTGCGGGAGTTCCTGATCGGCGAGCGCCGTCGGCACGGCACCACCCTGCTGCTCACCACCCACGACATGGGCGACGTGGAGCGGCTGTGCGACCGGATCCTGGTGATCGACCACGGCCGGCTCGCCTACGACGGGGACCTGCCCGGGCTGTCTCGGACCGTCGGCGCGCAGCGGGTGCTGGTGGTCGACCTGGCCGAGCCCGTGCCCGACCTGACCGGCCTCGACGGGGCCACGCACCTGTCCTCGCAGGCCGGGGGACTGCGCCAGCGGCTCGCGTTCGACGCAGAGAAGACCACGGCCGCGAAGGTGCTCGCGGCCGTCTCCGGCCAGGCCGAGGTGCTCGACCTCACCGTGGAGGAGCCCGACATCGAGGACGTCGTCCGCCGCATCTACGCGGCGAGCCGTTGACCCGCGGGTTAGCCTGCCCCCGTGAAGCTTCTCGTCATCGGCGGCAGCGGCCTTCTCGGGCGGCGGATCCTCCGGCAGGCTCAGCGGGCCGGGCACCGGGTGACCGCCACCTGCCACGCGAGCGTCCCGCCGGCCGGCGGCGCGGACTGGCACGTGGTCGACATCCGCCGCCGGGACGACGTCGCGGCGCTGGCCCGCCGGGTCCGTCCCGACGTGATCGTCAACGTCGCCTACCGCCAGTCTGACTGGGCGGTCACCGCCGACGGCGCGGCGCACGTCGCCCTGGCCGCGGCCGCGGTCGGCGCCCGGCTGGTGCACGTGTCCAGCGACGCGGTCTTCTCCGGCGCCGGGCCCCGCTACGACGAGACCAGTACGCCCGACCCCGTGTCTCCTTACGGCGCCGCCAAGGCCGCGGCCGAGACCGCGGTCAGGGCCATCGCCCCGGCCGCCGTCATCGCCCGGACGTCGCTGATCATCGGCGACGGCGACTCGCCGCACGAGACGCTCGTGCACGCGCTGGCCTCCGGCGCCGTGCGCGGCGTCCTCTACACCGACACCGCGCGCTGCCCGGTGGACGCCGGCGACCTGGCCGCGGCCCTGCTTGAACTCGACGCCGGACCGGAGACCGGGATCTGCCACGTGGCCGGCCCCGACGCGGTCAGCCGCTACGAGCTCGGCCTGCTCGTCGCGGCGCGGGACGGCCTGGACCCGGCAGCGCTCCCGTCCGGGCTGTTCGCCGCCACGGGCAAGACGGGCCCGCGCGACGTGCGGCTGGACAGCGCCGCGACCCAGGCCCGGCTGGCCACCCGGCTGCGCGGGGCGCGCGAGTTCCTGGCCGCCTCCGCCCCCGGCCGCTGAACTGCTGCGGGCCGGGGAGGTCCGCGGCCGCTCCCCGGCTAGCCGGCCGTGTGCCCCAGGATCAGCCGGGCGACCTGGGCCGGGAGGCCCGGGGAGAAGAAGCCGTGTCCCATGCCCGGGACCGTCGCGAGGCGCGCGCCCGGGATGAGCGCCGCGACCGCCTGTCCGTGCGGGAGCGGCAGCAGCGGGTCGCTGGTGCCGTGCACGACGAGGGCCGGCGCGGGTACCGGAAGTTGGCGGGAAACGCCGACAGGGGGGTGTCGCCAGGGCCCGGCAGTGTTGGTAACGCGGGACAGGCCCGCGACCGGCACGAGGAGGCTGGCATGGCAGGGTTCAACGGCATCGCGTGGTTCGAGATCGGCACGGACGACCCGGCGGGGGCGGAGAAGTTCTACGGTGACGTGTTCGGCTGGACCGTCGGGCACGACGACGGCGACGCCCCGGGGTACCGGATGATCACGGCCGGCTCCGACGGTCCGGGGCTGCACGCGGGCGGGCTGCTCGACACCGGGGGCGCGCTGCCCGGGTACGCGGTGTTCGGCGTGCTCGTGGGGGACGTCGCCGAGACCATCCGGCGGGTCGAGGCGGCGGGCGGCAGCGTCCGGCGGCCGCCGCAGACGACCCCGGCCGGGATCACGTTCGCGCACCTGCTCGACCCGGCGGGCCGCCAGTTCGAGGTGTTCAGCACGCCGCCCGGGGGCGAGTGACCGCCGTCCGGTGCCGGGGGGGCGCCGCGGCCGGCGCGCCCCCGGCGGTCAGTCCAGGACGAGGTGCCGCAGCTTCTCGGGGGGAATGTCGAGGTCCTCGGTGCGCAGCGGACGCGGCGCGGGCACCTGCGCGGTGACGGTGACCAGGGTGATGCGGTCGGTGCGGAACGCGCGGACCGCATCACGCAGCCGGCACCAGGCGAGCAGGTACCAGCGCCCGGCGGTCCCGACGAACCCGAGCGGTTCGATGTCCCGGCGGGTGACCAGGCCGTGCCGGTCGGCGTAGCCGATCCGCAGCACCCGCCGGGTGGCGAGCGCGTCGGTGATCACGGTCGGCACCGGGGGAGGATCGGCTTCCCCGACCAGGTAGACGCGGGCGGCGAGGTCCCGGGCCGCCGCCGCGTCGTCCGCGCGCATCGCCGCCAGGACCTTGCGCAGCGCGGCCGTCCCGTCCTGACCGAACGGGGTGCCCGCCACGTGCCGCAGCGCGACCGCCAGGGCCATGGCCTCGCCGGGGGTGAAGTTCACCGGTGGCAGCGTCCGCTCCGCGTCCAGGCAGTAGCCCCCGGTGCGGCCCGCCTCGGCCCAGACCGGCACCCCGGACTGCTGCAGCGCGCCGATGTCCCGCTCGATCGTCCGGGCGCTGACCTCGAAGCGGCCGGCCAGCCAGCGCGCGCTGCGCGGTCGCGGCGCGACCGCCCGCAGTTCCTCGACCAGGGCGTACAGCCGGTCAGTACGGTTCACGCCCACGAGCCTAGGAGCCGCCTACGACATTCCGGCCCGCTGAACCGCTCGTCCGCTCATCGGCTCATCGGCGGGTTCTGCCGCCTTGATTGTTGTAGTCAAACAACTGTTGTGCTATAACAATGATCATGACCACGGTAAGTGCCCTTCCCCGGTCCGACCCTGACGCGCGGCGTCGTTCGGTTGTGCTGTTCACGTGCTGCCTGAGCGTGTTCATGGCGGGCCTTGACACGACGATCGTGAACGTCGCCCTGCCGTCGATCCAGGGGGCGCTGCACGCGTCGGTGAGCGGGCTGCAGTGGACGATCGACGCCTACACCCTGGTAATCGCGTGCCTGCTGATGCTGTCGGGCTCGCTGGCGGACCGCTTCGGCCGCCGCCGGGTCTTCCAGGCCGGGCTGGCGCTGTTCTCGCTGGGGTCGCTGGCCTGCGGCCTGGCGCCGTCGCTCGGGTGGCTGATCGCGTTTCGCGGGCTGCAGGCCGTCGGCGGGTCGATGCTCAACCCGGTGGCGATGTCGATCATCGCGGGCACGTTCACCGACCGCGCCGGGCGCGCGAGGGCGATCGGCCTGTGGGGATCGGTCGCCGGGCTCAGCCTCGCCCTCGGCCCGGTGCTTGGGGGCCTGCTGGTCAGCGGGACCGGGTGGCGCTCGGTCTTCTGGATCAACGTCCCGGTCGGCCTGGCCGCGATCGCGCTCACGCGGCGGTTCGTGCCCGAGTCGCGGGCCGGGCACGCCCGGCGGCTCGATCCTCCCGGCCAGCTGGCGGTCGTCGTCCTGCTGGGCTGCCTGACCGCGGGGATCATCGAGGGGCCGCGCGCCGGGTGGGGCTCGGCGCCGATCGCCGCGCTGTTCGCGGTGGCCGTTCTCGCGGCGGTCGCGCTGGCGGTGATCGAGCCCCGGCGGCGCGAGCCGCTGGTCGACATGCGCTACTTCCGCAGCGCCCCGTTCTCTGGCGCGGCGCTGACCGGGGTGGTCGCGCTCGCGACCCTGGGCGGCTTCCTGTTCCTCAACACGCTGTACCTGCAGGACGTCCGCGGCTACAGCGCGCTGCACGCCGGGCTGCTGACGATCCCGATGGCCGTGACGCTCGGCGCGCTCTCCGTCGTCTCCGGCCGGCTGGTGGCCCGCCGCGGGCCGAGGTTCTCGCTGGTCGCGTCCGGCGGGATGATCACGGCGGGCGCGGTGCTGCTGGCCTTCCTGACCGCGCGCACCCCGGTGTGGTACCTGATCGTCGCCTACCTCGTCT
>DAHWEX010000406.1 GCA_027326205.1 Actinomycetota bacterium | reverse complement strand
CCTGCTCGGCGGCGCGGAGCTGTGCAAGCGCGGCGGACTGCGTGGCCGCGACGGCGGGCCGCTCCGTCACCGTCGCTTGCACCTGCTTGCCCGGCGGCTCGATGACCCGGGCCCGCAACCGCGCCAGGTGCGCCTCGTGCTCGGCGCGCAGCGGCGCGAGCGTCGCGGCCAGGCCGGAATAAGTGGCGATGGCCTGGTCGTATACCCAGATCAGGTTCTGCTCGGCGCCCGCGGCGTCGAGCAGCGTCCGCGTCGCAGGGCTCGGGGTGGGCGGCGCGCTCAGCACGGCCGGGCCCTTGCAACCGCTCAGCGCGAGAAACAAGGGCAACGTCGTGGGCGACGCGGCAAGCAACTGGCGCCTTGACAGCATAGGCTCTAAGCATGCCACGTGGCGTCGCCCTGGGGGACGGTCGCCAGCAGAACCAGGAGCGGTCGCGCGCATCGCGACGGTGGCGACGCGTAGCGTCCTGGCCTATAGGCTGGACCTGGGAAGATATGCAGCCTAGGGAAGTAACGGCTCAGGCGACGCAGACAAAGGAGGTCGAGATGCCCGGGAGCCTTCGCTCCGCCGCCGGCAAGGTGGACGACAGGAAACTGGCTGTCCTGATAGAACCCGTGGTCGCCGCGGCCGGCCTTGACCTGGAATCGGTACGGCTGACCGTCGCGGGGAAGCGGCGGAAGCTGGCCGTCATCGTGGACAGCGATTGCGGGGTCAGCCTGGACGACACGGCCGACGTCAGCCGGGAGATCTCCGCCCTGCTCGACGCCGGCAACGCGCTCGGCGAGGTTCCCTACACGCTTGAGGTTTCCTCGCCCGGCATCGACCGGCCGCTGACCGAGCCGCGCCACTGGCGGCGGGCCCGGGGCAGGCTGGTGCGGGTCAAGGTGGCGCACGAGGACGCGGTGGAGGGGCGGATACTCGCCGCGGACGCCGACGGCGTCACGCTCGGCCTGGCCGGCGGCGATCGCAGATTCCCCTACGCCAGCATGGGCGCGGGCAGCGTCCAGGTGGAGTTCGGCCGGATTCCGGACGCCGAACTTGACGACTTTAGTGATCCGGAGTTTGACGAAACGGTGCTGACCGAAGACACCGGGGACCTGGAAGCTGGCGGCGATGGACATTGACCTGAGCGTGCTGCGCAGTCTCGAGAGCGAGAAGGACATCTCGTCAGAAACGGCGATCAGGGCGATCGAGGACGCGCTGCTCATGGCGTACCACAAGACCGAGGGCGCCAACCCGGCGGCCCGGGTCGAGATCGACCGGAAGTCCGGCCACGTCACCGTCTGGGCCAGGGAGGCGGCCCCGGACGGCGGCCACGGCCGGGAGTACGACGACACCCCGGCAGGCTTCGGCCGGATCGCCGCGACCACCGCCCGGCAGGTGATCCTGCAGCGACTGCGGGACGTCGAAGACGAGATGACGTTCGGCGAGTACGCCGGGCACGAGGGCGACATCGTGGCGGGCATCATCCAGCAGGGCAAGGACCCCCGCACGGTGCTCGTCGACCTCGGCAAGATCGAGGCGGTGCTGCCGCTCGCGGAGCAGGTACCCGGCGAGCGCTACGTGCACGGCGAGCGCATCCGCTGCTACGTCTGGCGGGTCCGCAAGGGGCACCGCGGCCCGTCGGTGACGTTGTCCCGCACCCACCCGGACCTGGTCCGCAAGCTGTTCGCGCTCGAAGTTCCCGAGATCGCCAACGGCGCGGTGGAGATCGTCAAGATCGCCCGCGAGGCCGGGCACCGGACCAAGATCGCGGTCCAGTCCCACCAGCAGGGCGTTAACGCCAAGGGCGCGTGCATCGGGCCGGTCGGCAGCCGGGTCAGGAACGTGATGGCCGAGTTGCACGGCGAGAAGATCGACATCGTCGACTACTCGGAGGACCCGGCGGAGTTCGTCGGGAACGCCCTCTCGCCGGCCCGGGTCACCCGCGTCGAGGTCATCGACCGCGATGCGATGGAGGCCAGGGTCACGGTGCCGGACTACCAGCTTTCGCTGGCCATCGGCAAGGAAGGGCAAAATGCCCGGCTGGCCGCCCGGCTGACCGGCTGGCGGATCGACATCCGCTCCGACGGCGCCGTCGGCGCCTCGGCCCCGGCCCCGCGCGCCGCAACCTCAGACGACAAGACCGCGGCGGAATCGGCGGGCCTGTAACGTTCGCTACCCCGGACCTGCGCGGGCACCCTGCTGCGCTGACGGGGTAGACTAGTTAGGCAATGACCGCACTCGCTGAGCTGCCCGAGACGGGGAAGAAACCTATTCGAACCTGTGTTGGATGCAAAGTGCGTGCGGCGAAGTCCAGCTTGCTTCGCCTCGTGGTGGCCGGGGACGGTATCGTGCCCGACCCCCAAGCGCGGCAGCCGGGCCGGGGGGCGTACCTGCATCCCAGCCTGGCCTGCTTCGAACTGGCGCAGCGGCGCCGGGTGTTCTCGCGCGCATTGCGCGTCACGGGTTCGCCTGACACCGCACCGCTGGCTTCGTACCTCTCCCCGGCTGAGCCCGGGCCGTAAGATGGCCGACGGCGATGGCGCGGAGGGGTCGATGGCAGCGGGAAGCACGTGGGACACGACAGAAAACCTGTACGGAAAGCAGGTCGAGAAGCGATGAGCGCTCGATGAGCACAAGGCGATGAACGCCCGCGATTGACGCCGACCCGGAGCACCCTATGCGCCGGATCGGCCACAGATCCGGTTTTAATGGCCCTGGGGAAGGGCCGAGCAGAGGAGCATAGTGGCGAAGGTCCGGGTTTACGAACTCGCAAAGGAGTTCGGGGTAGAGAGCAAGGCCGTCATGGCCAAACTCGAGGAAATGGGCGAGTTCGTGCGCTCCGCTTCCTCGACGATCGAGGCGCCTGTGGTGCGCAGGCTCAAGGAAGCGTTCAGCGGCGGCGGTAGCGGCAAGGGCGGGTCCGGCGGCCGTGACCAGGGACGCCGTGATCAGGGTGGCTTCAGTGACCGCCCGCGCGGCGACCGTCCCGCGCGCCTGCCCGACAGCGGCGGTTCGGCCGCGCCAAGCGCGCCGTCTGCCGGGGTACCGTCTGCCGGGATACCGATGCCCGGGCCGAGGCCCGGCCCGCGTCCGGGGCCGCGTCCCGTCCCGCAGGTTCCCGGCGCCGGCACGCCCGGACCCAGCGTCCCGGCGACGCCGTCCGTCCCGGCCGTCCAGGCAGTCCCGGCCGTCCAGGCAGTGCCGTCCGTCCAGGCAGTCCCGTCCGTCCAGGCGGTGCCGGTAGTCCCGGCCGCGCCGGCCGTACCGGCAGTGCCGAGCGCACCCGCGGCGTCGGCCGCGCCGGCGGCGCCCGCACGTCCCGCTCCCGGGCCGCGCCCGGCAACGCCCGGTCAAAGCGGCCAGGGTGGTCAAGGCGGCTCCGTTCCGACGCCGGGCCCGCGCCCGGCGACCCCCCGTCCCGGCGCGCCGCGTCCCGTCCCGCAGGGCGGCGGCGCCCAGGGCGGCCAGCCCGAGAGCGCGCAGCAGGGCGGCGCTACCGGTGCTCCGCGCCCCGGTGGCGCTCCCCGTCCGGCGGGCCCGCGGCCCGCGGCTCCCGGCCAGCGCGGCCCGCGTCCGGCGGGTCCGCGGCCCGGCAACAACCCGTTCAGCTCAACGGCGACCGGCATGGGCTCCGCGCCCGCCCGTCCCGAGCGCGCTGACCGCGGTGACCGGCCCGACCGCGGCGACCGCCCGGACCGCGGCGACCGCGGCCCGCGTCCCGGTGGCTTCGGCGACCGGCCCGACCGCGGCCCCCGTCC
>DAHWEX010000399.1 GCA_027326205.1 Actinomycetota bacterium | reverse complement strand
TGGGCGGGCGCGCCCGGCCGGCCGCCGCCCGGGCGGGCACCGGGGGCGCCGTCGGACGGGCGGGCGGAGCGGTCACCGCGGGGAGGCCGGCCGCCGCCCGGGCCGGCCTCGCCCTCCTCCTGCAGCCGCATCGTCAGCGAGATGCGGTGCCGGGGGATGTCGACGGACAGCACCTTGACCTTGACCACGTCGCCCGGCTTGGCGACGTCGCGGGGGTCGGCGACGAACGTGTTCGACAGCGCGGAGACGTGGACGAGCCCGTCCTGGTGGACGCCGATGTCGACGAACGCGCCGAAGGCGGCGACGTTCGTGACCACGCCCTCGAGCACCATGCCCGGCTCCAGGTCGCCGAGGGTGTGCACGCCCTCGGCGAAGGTCGCGGTCTGGAACCGCGGCCGCGGGTCGCGGCCCGGCTTCTCCAGTTCCCTGAGGATGTCGCTGACCGTGGGCAGGCCGAACGCCTCATCGGTGAACTCCGCCGGGTTGAGGCCGCGCAGCACCTGGGTGTTGCCGATGACGGTCGCGACGTCGGCGTTCGTCTTCGCCAGGATGCGGCGGACGACCGGGTACGCCTCGGGGTGGACGCCGGAGGCGTCGAGCGGGTCGTCGCCCCCGGCGATCCGCAGGAAGCCGGCGCACTGCTCGAACGCCGTCGGGCCGAGCCGCGGGACGCCCTTGAGCTGCTCCCTGGTCGCGAACGCGCCGTTGACGTCGCGGTGCGCCACGATCGCGCCCGCGAGCGAGTCGGTGACGCCGGAGACGCGGGCGAGCAGCGGGCGGCTCGCGGTGTTGACGTCCACGCCGACCGCGTTCACCGCGTCCTCGACGACCGCGTCCAGGGAGCGCTCCAGCTTGGTGCCGGTGACGTCGTGCTGGTACTGGCCGACGCCGATCGACTTCGGGTCGATCTTGACGAGCTCGGCCAGCGGGTCCTGGAGCCGGCGCGCGATGGACACCGCGCCGCGCAGCGACACGTCGAGCTCGGGGAGCTCGCTGCTCGCGTAGGCGCTCGCCGAGTAGACGGAGGCGCCGGCCTCGGAGACGACGACCTTGGTGAGGTTGAGGTCGGGGTTGGCCTTGATGAGGTCGGTGGCCAGCTTGTCGGTCTCGCGGGACGCGGTGCCGTTGCCGATCGCGATGAGCTCGACGTGGTGCTGCTCGGCCAGGTTCTTCAAGATGAACAGCGACTCGTCCCACTTGTGGTGCGGGACGTGCGGGTAGATCGCGACCGTCGCGACGACCTTGCCGGTCGAGTCGACGACGGCGACCTTGACGCCGGTGCGGAAGCCCGGGTCCAGGCCCATCGTGGCGCGCTGGCCCGCCGGGGCGGCCAGGAGCAGGGCCTTGAGGTTGGCGGCGAAGACGTCGACGGCCTCGGCCTCGGCGGCCTGCCACAGGCGCATCCGCAGGTCGATGCCCAGGTGGACCAGGATGCGCGTGCGCCAGGCCCAGCGGACGGTGTCGGTGAGCCACTTGTCGGCCGGGCGCCCCTGGTCGGCGATGCCGAACTTCTCGGCCACCGGCTGCTCGTAGGACTCGCTCAGCTCGCCGGCGCCGTGGAAGCCCTCGTCGCTGGGGTCCAGGGTGAGGTCGAGGACATCTTCCTTCTCGGCGCGGAACATCGCGAGCACCCGGTGCGCCTTGAGCTTGCCGAACGGCTCGGCGAAGTCGAAGTAGTCGCTGTACTTCTTGCCGTCCTCTTCCTTCCCCTCGCGGACCTTGGCGACCAGGTTGCCCCGGGACCACATGCGCTCCCTGAGCTGGCCGATCAGGTCGGCGTCCTCCGCGAAGTGCTCGACCAGGATCGCGCGGGCGCCGTCAAGCGCGGCGGCGGCGTCGGCGACGTTCTCGCCCAGGTACCCCGCCGCCGCCTCCCTCGGGTCGGTGGCCGGGTCGCCGAGCAGCAACTCGGCGAGCGGCTCCAGGCCGTTCTCGCGGGCGATCTGCGCCTTGGTGCGCCGCTTCGGCTTGTAGGGCAGGTAGAGGTCTTCCAGCCGGGCCTTGGTATCGGCCGCCTCGATGCTGGCCCGCAGGTCGGCGGTCAGCTTGCCCTGCTCGTCGACCGAGGCAAGGACCGCGGCCCGGCGCTCCTCGAGTTCCCGCAGGTAGCGCAGGCGTTCATCCAGCGTGCGGAGCTGGGCGTCGTCCAGCGTGCCGGTCGCCTCCTTGCGGTACCTGGCGATGAACGGCACCGTCGCCCCGCCGTCGAGCAGGTCGACGGCGGCGGCGACCTGGTGGTCGCGCACGGCCAGCTCGGCGGCGATCCGGTTGATGATGCCGACGGTCACCGCGGCGCTCTCGGTAGTCACGATGACGAGACTATCGGGCCACCGGGGGCGGTAGGCTCAACGCGGGCAAGCCGGCCGGAAGGCCCGGCCCGGCAGCACGGGGCCAGCAGCACGGGGCCGGGGCAGCACGGGGCCAGCGTCGTTTCGAAGATCGAATGTCGGCCCTAACCCGTAGGGTGGGAGCCCCCGGGCGGGTGGGGTCTATTTACCGATCGGGTAAATCGCGCGGGAGGCTCGCGGCGGCTCAGTACAGTGAGCGCATGACCGATTCCTCCCAGCAGCCGCTCGCTGCCGCCGTCCCCGACAAGCCCGCTCTCGACGGACTTGAGGCGGTATGGAGCGCGCGCTGGGAGGCCGACCGGCTCTACGCGTTCGATCGCTCCCGCCCGCGCGCCGAGGTCTAAGCGATCGACACGCCCCCGCCCACGGTGTCCGGGTCGCTGCACGTGGGGCATGTGTTCTCCTACTCGCACACCGACATCATGGCGCGCTACCAGCGGATGAACGGCAAGACCGTCTTCTACCCCATCGGCTGGGACGACAACGGGCTGCCCACCGAGCGGCGGGTGCAGAACGTGTACGGCGTGCGCTGCGACCCGTCGGTGCCGTACGACCCGGACTTCACCCCGCCGGAGCAGGCCGGCAAGGCCGAGGTGCCGGTGTCGCGGCGCAACTTCATCGAGCTGTGCGAGCGGCTCACCGCGATCGACGAGCGGGCCTTCGAGGACATGTGGCGGCGGGTCGGGCTCTCCGTGGACTGGTCGCTGCTCTACACCACGATCAGCGACGAGTCGCGGCGGGTGTCGCAGCGGGCGTTCCTGCGGAACCTGGCCCGCGGCGAGGCTTACCGGGCCGAGGCGCCCACGCTGTGGGACGTCTCGTTCCAGACGGCGGTGGCCCAGGCGGAGCTCGAGGACCGCGACGCCGCCGGGGCGTTCCACCGGATCTCCTTCCACGGCGCCGGCGCGGACGGCGCCGGCGCCCCGGTGTGGATCGAGACGACCCGCCCCGAGCTGCTGCCCGCGTGCGTCGCCCTGGTGGCGCACCCGGACGACCCGAGGTACCAGGCGCTGTTCGGCACGACCGTGCGGACTCCGCTGTTCGGCGTGCGGGTCCCGGTCCGCGCGCACCCGCTCGCGGAGCCGGACAAGGGGACGGGCATCGCGATGGTGTGCACCTTCGGCGACCTGACCGACGTGACCTGGTGGCGGGAGCTCAACCTGCCGACGCGGGCGGTCATCGGGCGCAACGGCCGGCTGCTCCCCGCGCCGCCCGACGGGGTGCCCGCCGCGCCGTACGACCAGCTCGCGGGCAAGACCGCGACCTCGGCCCGGGCGCGGGTGGTCGAACTGCTGCGGGAAAGCGGCGACCTCGACGGCGAGCCCCGGCCGGTCACCCGGCCGGTGAAGTTCTACGAGCGCGGGGACAAGCCGCTGGAAATCGTCACCTCGGGACAGTGGTACATCAGGAACGGCGGGCGCGACGCGGCCATCCGGGCGGAGCTAATCGACCGGGGGCGGGAGCTGACCTGGCACCCGGCGCACATGCGGGTGCGGTACGAGAACTGGGTGGCCGGGCTGGCCGGCGACTGGCTGATCTCGCGGCAGCGGTTCTTCGGTGTGCCGTTCCCGGTGTGGTACCCGCTGGACGAGGCCGGCCAGCCGGTGTACTCGTCGCCGATCGCGGCGCCGCAGGACGCGCTGCCCGTCGACCCGGCGGCGGAGGCGGCGCCGGGCTACGACGAGGCGCAGCGCGCAATGCCCGGCGGGTTCATCGGCGACCCCGACGTGATGGACACGTGGGCGACCTCGTCGCTCACGCCGCAGGTCGCCGCGCGCTGGGGCACCGATGACGACCTGTTCCGGCGCGTGTTCCCGATGGACCTGCGGCCGCAGTCGCACGAGATCATCCGGACCTGGCTGTTCGCCACCGTGACCCGGTCGCACCAGGAGTTCGGGTCGCTGCCCTGGTCGGACGCCTCCATCTCCGGCTGGATCTTGGACCCCGACCGGAAGAAGATGTCGAAGTCCAAGGGGAACGTGGTCGTGCCGACCGACCTCCTGGCGCAGTACGGCTCCGACGCGGTGCGCTACTGGGCGGCCAACGGCCGGTACGGGGTGGACACGGCCTTTGACCCCGGGCAGCTCAAGGTCGGGCGGCGGCTGGCGATCAAGATCCTCAACGCGTCGAAGTTCGTGCTCTCGCTCGCGGGCCCCGTCGGGCCGGTCACCGCGGCGGTTGACCGTTCGCTGCTGGCCAGCCTCGACGCGGTGATCCGGGAGGCCTCCGCCGCGCTGTCGTCGTACGACCACACCGGGGCGCTTGAGGCGACCGAACGGTTCTTCTGGATGTTCTGCGACGACTACCTCGAGCTCGTGAAGACGCGGGCGTACGACGCCGCGAGCCCGGGCGGCGCGTCGGCGCGCGGCGCGCTGCGGCACGCGCTGTCCGCGCTGCTGCGGCTGTTCGCGCCGTTCATGCCGTTCGTGACCGAAGAGGTGTGGTCATGGTGGCAGGAGGGGTCGGTGCACGCGGCCCGCTGGCCCGCTCCCGGCGCGGCCGGGGCCGGCGACCCGGCGGTGCTCACCGTGGCGGCGGACGTGCTCGGCCAGGTGCGGAAGGCGAAGTCAGCGGCGAAGCTGTCCATGCGCGCCGAGGCCGCGCGGGTGGCGGTGCGCGGTCCCGAGCCGGAACTGGTGACCGCGAGCGGCGCCGACCTGAGGGCGGCGGGGAACATCGCCGACCTGTCGGTGAGCTACGCTCCCGAGCTTTCGACGGAGGTCACCCTCGCGGAGCCGGTCGCGCCCTGACGCGGCCGGCCCGGCCTCAACCGCTCCGCAGGCGGGGCAGCCTCGGCAGCGGGCCGGTGGGAAGCCGCGGCATGGGCTTGGTGGCCGCGCTCGCCCTGGGCATCGAGCCGGTCGCGGGGCCGAAGCGCAGCACGGAGCGCTCGCTGACCAACTGGAAGCCGAACCGGCCGCCCCATCGGTGGGGGCGGTTCTTGTCCGTGATCATCACGACCTCGCGGACACAGCCGTGGCCGAGCAGGCCCGGCGGGGAGCAGCCCGGGCCCGGGCCCCACAGCAGGGTGCGGCTGACCGCCTGGGTCAGCGCGGCGCCGTAACCGATGCGGCGGCGTTCCGGCAGCGTGTAGAGCATGCTGATCCGGACGGTCCCCGCCACCGGGCGGGTGAGCGTCGCGAGCGCCGCCGCCTGGGGCACGGGCTCGCCGAACTGTGCCAGGTCCCGGTGGTGCGGGATCGCGAGGTAGTGGGCGGCGTCGCGGAAGCGACTGGGCCGCTGCGGCACCTCCCAGAAGACCGCGCCACCGTAGCTGATCAGGTCGTCGGCAAGGTCACCGGGCGAGGCGAGCCGCTCGGTCGCCTCGATCGCCGCCGCCCTGAGCCAGTCGGCGAGCATCGTCCGGTCTTCCGGGACCGCGACGCGGAGCCTGCCGGGCGGGGCGGGCAGTTCGGGCGGCGGCCAGGTGCCCGGCGCGGCCGGCGTGCCCTGGTGCGGCGCGCCGTGGGCGGTGAGCCGGTAGACGCGGCATATCCGGTGCGCCCGGACGGCCGTGCCGCCCCGCTGGCTCCACGCGGCGGCGAAGGCGTCCGCCGCCTCGGTCGGCGCGTCCACGCCGCGCACCTGCCGGCCCATCCGCACCAGCGGGCCGGCCAGGGCGGCGGCCATCTCCGGCGCCCGCCCGGAGATGAGCAGCGGCACCGCCGGGTCGTGCACGAACGCGCCGCGCGGGTCGCCGCCGTCCGGCGGCGCCCACCAGCCGAACAACAGCCCCGCGTCGCCGGGCGTTCGTGCCTGGTCGCGCGCGTCTTGCGCCGCCGAGAGCAGGAGGATGTTCTCTGCCGCTCTCGCGCTCAGGTAGCCGCCCGCCGCTGCCGCGAACTGGTCCAGATCGGAGGTAGAACTCCAGCCCATGAGGACTCGTTTCTCTGGTGTTCGATCGCGACCGTCAGACTGGTCCGGGCACGCTGGCCCGCCTGGGCGGCCGGGGAGGTAGCGGTGCGGTTGCGGCGACGGCGCACAGAACGTAACGGAAAATCTTCCCGGTAAGTAACATAACGCCTACCAGTATGCCGCCTCCCTCCGGGAGCGCAAGTTTACCCACAGGTAACTAAAGGCCGGAAAACCCCGCGCACGCTGATGATCAGGGCGTTCCGCGCGCCTGTGCCGGGCACCAAGCACGGCGGTCGCGGTTAGTGAAGGCCCGCCATCCCCGCGCGGCGATTGTTGACAATCGGTCGCGGTGATGCGTAGCGTCGGGGCATGGCGGCAGGGGCACCGGGATCGACGAGGGCGGGAGAGGGCGCGCGCACGCACGCGCTCACGGCCCTGCGGCAGGCTATCCTCAGCGGAAACCTCGCGCCCGGGCAGCGGCTGGTGGAAGAGGAGCTCGCCGGGGTGCTCGGGGTGACCCGGCAGTCGCTGCGGGCCGCGCTGCTCGACCTCACCGCGGAGGGGCTCGTGGAGCGCATCCCGAACCGGGGCGCGCGCGTGCGGGTCGTCACCGCCGAGGAGGCCGTCGCCATCAGCGAGTGCCGGATGGCCCTGGAGGCGCTGTGCGCCGCGAAGGCCGCGGAGCGGATCACCGACGACGAGGCCGCCGAGCTCCGCGAGCTCGCGGAGCACCTCAAGCGCTCGGTCGCCGAGGGCAACCCCGCGAAGTACTCCGAGCTCAACCGGGAGCTGCACCGCAAGGTCGGGGTGATCTCCCGGCAGACCGTCGCGGTGGGGCTGCTCGAGCGGCTGCACGCCCAGCTCGTCCGGCACCAGTTCCAGCTCGCCCAGCGGCCCGGCCGGCCCGAGGTGTCGCTCGGCGAGCACCTGGCCATCGCCCACGCCATCGCCGACCGGCGGCCGCGGGACGCCGAACGCGCCGTCCGTGCCCACCTGGCCAGCGTCATCGAGGCGCTGCGGGCCGATAATGCTTCCGGCCACGAAATCCCCGCGTCATTAGGAGCCGCGCTTCCCATGCTCAATGTCATCGTCACCGACCCGCCGCGCGCCGACCTGGCCGAGGTCGACAAGCTCGCCGCCTACGGCGTCGCCACCGTGCACGAGGCGATCGGCCGTGACGGCTACCTCGGGCCGACCATCCGCCCCAACCAGCAGGGCGCCCGCATCGCGGGCACCGCGCTGACCGCGCTGTGCTGGCCGGGCGACAACCTGATGATCCACGCCGCCGTGGAGCAGGCCAAGCCGGGCGACATCCTGGTCGTCGCCACGACCTCGCCGAACGGCGACGGGGCGTTCGGCGAGCTCCTCGCCACCTCGCTGCTCAGCAAGGGCGTCCGCGGCCTGGTCACCGGCGGCGGCCTGCGCGACACCCAGGAGCTGCGCGACCTGGGCTTCCCCGCCTGGCGGGCGCACGTCTCGGCGCAGGGCACGGTCAAGGAGACGCCCGGCGCGGTGAACGTGCCGGTCTCGCTCGGCGGCCAGCTCATCCGCCCGGGCGACGCCATCGTCGCCGATGACGACGGCGTGTGCGTGGTACCGCGCCTCGACGTGACGCGGGCGGCCGCCGCCGCCGGGGCCCGCATCGCCAAGGAGGACGCCAACCGCAAGCAGCTTGCCGACGGCGCCCTCGGCCTGGACATGTACGGCCTTCGCCCGAAGCTGGCGAAGGTGGCCTACCTCAGTTACGCGCAGTACGTCGAGCGCGCGGGCGAAGGCATTTAGCGCGCCGGAAACGGCGTTCAAGGCATTAAAGCATTCAAGGATCCCGAACGGTGGCGTGCTGCGCCGGGAAGCCGGCCCGTGGGCGGCGAGCCGATGGCAGGCCGCGGCCGGGCAGGCGCTGGCATGGAGGTGCGAGATGAACGACATCCGGACTGACGGTATCCGGGCGATGCAGATGCGCGGCGGGACGTCCAAGGGGCTGTACTTCCTGGCCGGCGACCTGCCCGGCGACGCCGCCGCGCGGGA
>DAHWEX010000398.1 GCA_027326205.1 Actinomycetota bacterium | reverse complement strand
GGACGAGGCCCTGGTGGAGGTCGCCCTTGACCTCTCCGGCCGGCCCTACCTGGCGTACGAGGTTCCGTTCGCCGCCGACACTCCCGGGCTCGGCAGCCCGCCCTTCGACCCGCAGCTGGCCGAGGAGTTCTGGCGAGCCCTCGTCACCTCGGCGGGCATCACCCTGCACGTGCGGCTGCGGGACGGGCGCAATACCCACCACATCGTTGAGGCGGTCTTCAAAGGTGTGGCCCGGGCGCTGCGCGACGCCGTGCGGGTGGAAGGCGGCGGGGTCCCCTCCACCAAGGGCTCCTTGTGACGGGTCCCGAGCGGGACGGGTCCGGCCCGGGCATCGCCGTCCTCGACTACGGCATCGGCAACCTCCGTTCGGCGGAGAAGGCGCTGGTGCACGTCGGCGCGGCGGCCCGACTGGTGAGGGACCCCGCCGCCGTGGAGCGGGCCGACGGGGTCGTGCTGCCCGGTGTGGGTGCCTTCGGGGCGTGCGCCAACGCCCTCCGGGAGACGGGCCTGGAGGGGGCGGCCCGCTGGGCCCTCGGAGCCGGCATCCCGTTCCTCGGCATCTGCGTCGGCTTCCAGCTGCTGTACGAAGGATCCGCGGAGAGCCCGGACACCCCGGGCCTCGGCGTTCTTGCGGGCAGGGTCCGCCGGCTGACGGGCGCGGTGAAGGTGCCCCAGATGCAGTGGAACATGCTGGAACGCCGGCGGCCGGCGCCGGGGCTCCTGGCCGGGCTGGGGACGAGCCCGTGGGTGTATTTCGTGCACTCCTACGCAGCTCCCGTCGGCGAGGAGACGGTGGCCACCTGCGACTACGGAGGCCCGGTGGCGGCGGCGGCCGAGCGGGGCGCCGTCTGGGGGACCCAGTTCCACCCGGAGAAGTCCGGCGACGCGGGCGCGGCCGTCCTCACCAACTGGCTGTCGTCGCTATGACCGCCGGCGCGGTACCGGGCCGCACGCGCCGGCGCATCCGTATGCCGGGAATGCGGGACTCCTCCGGAATGTGCCGCCTTCGTGATCACGGAGACTTCGCTTCCCGCGGAAGTCTCGCATCGCATAGGCGCACTAAGTCTCCGCGAAGAACTAAGTCTCCGCGATCATCACTGATAACAGCAAGAAGCGCTCTGCGCAAGGAGATCCTGTGAGCTCGCTCGTTTTGCTGCCCGCCGTTGACGTCGCCGGGGGGCAGGCGGTGCGCCTCGTGCAGGGGGCGGCCGGGTCCGAGACCTCCTACGGCGACCCGCTTGAGGCCGCCCTCGCCTGGCAGTCCGCGGGCGCGCGGTGGGTGCACCTGGTCGACCTGGACGCCGCCTTCGGCCGGGGAAGCAACGCGGAACTGCTCGCCGAGGTGGTCGGCAAGCTCGACATCAAGGTCGAGATGTCCGGCGGCATCCGCGACGACGCGTCCCTGGACCGCGCCCTGTCCACCGGCTGCGCCCGGGTCAACATCGGCACCGCCGCCATGGAGAACCCCGGCTGGGTCCGCGAGGTCATCGCCCGGCACGGCGAGGCGATCGCGGTCGGCCTCGACGTGCGGGGCCGGACGCTGGCCGCCCGCGGCTGGACCAGGGAAGGCGGCGACCTCTACGAGGCCCTGGCGCGCCTCGACGCCGAGGGCTGCGCCCGCTACGTGATCACCGACGTCCTCAAGGACGGCATGCTCAAGGGCCCCAACCTGGACCTTTACCGGGACGTGTGCGCACGGACCAACGCCCCGGTCGTCGCCAGCGGCGGCGTGTCTCACCTGGACGACCTGCGCGCCCTGGCGGGCCTCACCGGGATCGGGGTCGAGGGCGCGATCGTCGGCAAGGCCCTGTACGCCGGCGCGTTCACGCTGGAAGAGGCGCTCGCGACGGTGTCCACGGCAGGCACGGGGCCCGGGGACGAGGCGGCCTCATGAGCGTCGCCGTCCGCGTCATCCCCTGCCTGGACGTCGACGCCGGCCGGGTCGTCAAGGGCGTGAACTTCGAGAACCTCCGCGACGCGGGCGACCCGGTCGAGCTCGCCGCCCGCTACGACGCCGAGGGCGCCGACGAGCTGACGTTCCTCGACATCACCGCCTCGAGCGGCGGCCGGCAGACCATGTACGACGTGGTCCGCCGGACCGCCGAGCAGGTGTTCATCCCGCTCACCGTCGGCGGCGGGGTCCGGGCGGCGGCCGACGTCGACGCGCTGCTGCGGGCCGGCGCGGACAAGGTGTCGCTCAACACCGCCGCCATCGCCCGCCCCGAGCTCCTCGCCGAGGCCGCCCGGCAGTTCGGCTCGCAGTGCATCGTGCTCTCGGTGGACGCGCGCCGGGTCAAGCCGGGCAGCTCGCCGACCCCGAGCGGCTTCGAGGTCACCACGCACGGCGGCCGCGCGGGCACCGGCATCGACGCGATCGACTGGGCCCGCCGGGGCACGGAGCTGGGCGCGGGGGAGATCCTGCTCAACTCGATGGACGCCGACGGCACCGAGGCGGGCTTCGACCTGGAGCTGATCGGCCTGGTCCGCGACGCGGTCACGGTCCCGGTCATCGCCAGCGGCGGGGCCGGCGCGCTTGGTCACTTCGCCCCGGCGGTCGCCGCCGGCGCGGACGCGGTCCTCGCGGCGAGCGTCTTCCACTTCGGCACGCTGCGCGTCGGCGAGGTCAAGGCCGCCCTGCGCGCGGCCGGCCACGCCGTTCGCTGACGGCCGGGCCGCCGGCTCGCGCCGCTACGGCCAGGGGAAGAACAGGCGCTCCGCGACCGTGCCGTGGCCGATCTCCGTTCCGTCCCACAGCGCGAAGTGCTGCCCCGGCTGGAAGAAGCAGGCCGCGTCGTCGTCGGGCACGGAGAAAGTCACCGTGACGCCCCGGTCGCCGGGCCGCAGCGGCCGGTCGTCGTCGGTGTAGACGACGGCGGGGAAGTACTGGTGCCGGGCGGGCGCCTGACAGGACGGCGCGTGCAGCATGAGGCCGGGAACCCCGCTCCGGTAAGGGCGGCCGCGCCGCCCGGTGCTCTCCAGGGTGACGACGGCGGAGAACTTGAAGCGGTGCCAGGTGCCCGGGGCGGCGCGCCTGCCGGGCCCGGGCACGGCCGCGGCGGCGGCGCGCTGAGCGGGAACCGCGAGCGGGGACCCGCCGGGACCGCCGGGGGCGAAGTCCGGCGCCGCGCCGTAGAGCGGGTCCCTGGCCGCCCTCGTGGCATGGCAGTGCGGGCACTCGACGTTCCCGCTGACCGGGGCTTCGCACGCCACCCCGTGGTGCCGGTAGAACGAGCGGAGGGCGCCGGCGTCGTCGGTCACCTGGCTGACCTGGTAGTCCTCGGTCCATCGCCTACCGCACTGAACACACGTGAAAAGATATGATTCGACAGAGATTTCTACGGCCACCTCGGCCTCCGATCACCGGCAGCGCGTCCTGCCCCCTATGACGCATAGTAGCCCTGGTCAGCCGGAAAGGACCGGCCGACGTCCGCGGGCCCCGGCGCTACCGAGTAGCGCCGGGGCCCGCGGGTGCGTCAGGGGAGAAGGGCCGTCACTCCGCCTTGGCGTGGCCCGCGGCCGCCATCGCGCCGCCGACGATGCCCGCGTCGTTGTGCAGGGTGGCCGGCACGATCTTCGCCTGGACGCCGGTCAGCAGCGGCACCCACTTGTCGGCTTCCTTGCTGATCCCGCCGCCGACGATGATCAGGCCGGGGGACAGCAGCGCCTCCACGCGCTGCAGGTACTCCGACACCCGTTCGGTCCAGTCCTTCCAGCCCCAGTCGTGGGTGACCTTGGCGTTCTCGGAGGCGCGCTTCTCCGCGTCCTTGCCGCGGATCTCGATGTGCCCGAACTCCGTGTTGGGCACCAGCACCCCGTCGGCGAACAGGGCGGACCCGACTCCCGTGCCGAAGGTCAGCATCAGCACCGACCCCTTCACCCCGACGCCCGCCCCGAACGTCATCTCCGCGACCCCCGCCGCGTCCGCGTCGTTCAGCACGACCACGTCCGTGCCCAGCGCCTTGCCGAACTGCGCGGCGGCGTCGGTCCCGATCCACGACCTGTCGACGTTCGCCGCGGAGCGGATCGTGCCGTTGGCCACGACGCCGGGGAAGGTCGCCCCCACCGCTCCCGTCCAGCCGAACGACTGCGCGACTTCGCGCACCACCTCGGTGACCGCTTCCGGCGTGGCCGGGTGCGGGGTGGCGATCTTCTTCCGTTCGGCGAGCAGTTTCCCCGTGGCGAGGTCCACCGGGGCCCCCTTGATCCCGGTCCCGCCGATGTCAATCCCAAGCGCTTGCATTTGTCCTGGTCCCTTCCCGCCAAGGCGACCCGGCGTGCCGGGTTTACCCTGACCCTTCCCTGACTCTTCCCTGACTCTGCCCGGCCGCAGGCCCGGTGTGCGGTTAACCCGACTATTATCAAAATTGCCCGAACAGAAAGGGGCGTCGTGATGAACCTACTCAAGGTCGCCGGAGTGGTGATCGTCGGGATCATCTTGTTCATCGTCCTCGGTCACGTGGTCAGCTTTGTCCTGAGCGCGATCACCGCCATCTTCTTCATCGCCCTCGTCGCGGGCGGCGGGTACGTCGCTTACAAGCTGGTCGGCGGCGGACGCCGCCGTCAGATCCGCTAACGGGTCAGATCCGCTAACGGGTCAGGGCCGCCAGGCCCGCAGCTTCGCGACGGCGTCGTCCGGGCCGTCCATCGTCACGTGCGCCGCCCGCGCCCGCCCCAGCGACCACATGGTCAGCTCGGCGGGCGAGCCGGTGACCGTGACCGATGGCGCGGCGGACTTCGCCACGATCAGGTCCAGCTTCCCGGGGTCCTCGCGGGCGAGCACCACCCCGGTCGGCGCCGCCCGCAGGAACAGCCGGGCACCCTTCAGCCGCTTCCACAGGGCGTCGGCCAGGCCGGCGTCAACCGGCCGTTCCGTCCAATCCGCCGCGGCGCGGCGCACGTCCTCGTGGTGCACGAAGTACTCCACGGTGTTGGCCGCCTCGTCCGCGCCCGGGAGCGCGAACGGCGACAGCGCCGGCGGCCCCGCCTTGAACAGCGCGATCAGCTCCGGGTAGGAGTGCCGGTCGAGGAACTGCCGCTGAATCCGCGCGGTATAGCCGGCCAGCGGTCCGCCCATCACCCCGACGGCCGCATCGGGGCGCCGCTCCCGCAGCACCAGGTGCGCCGCCAGGTCCCGGGTCTGCCAGCCTTCGCAGAGCGTGGGCGCGTCCGGTCCGGTCTCCGCCAGCAGCACGGCCAGCGCCGCCCGCTCCTCTTGCGCATATGTCACGAGCAAATCGTAGGCGCTGCCGCCGTCCGGGGTACGGCCGGCCGCCAACGCCGGGACCGCGAATGCGGGGAACGCACTCACGAGCGCCGGGCGGCGGCCCGGGAACGCCCGGCCCGGCGCTCGCGGAGACCGGGGAACGGGATCAGATCCGCTCGAAGTACCGGCGCAGCTCCCAGTCGGTGACCACCCGGTGGTAGGCGTCCAGTTCCACCCGGGCCATCGTCGCGTAGTGGCTCACCACCTGCGCGCCGAACACGCCCGCCGCCAGCGGCGACGACTCCCACAGCGCGAGCGCCTCGTCCATGGTGGGCGGCACCTGGGGCAGCTCGCCGAGGACGTAGGCGTTCCCGGTCACCGGGGCCGGCAGCGGCAGCGCCTGGTCCACGCCGGACAGCGCGGCCGCGATCAGACCGGCGAGGGCCAGGTAGGGGTTGACGTCGCCGCCGGGCACCCGGCACTCGACGCGCAGCGACGGCCCGTGCCCGACCAGCCGCAGCGCGCAGGTCCGGTTGTCCGGCCCCCACGCGACCGCGGTGGGCGCGAAGCTGCCCGGGGCGTACCGCTTGTAGGAGTTGATCGTCGGCGCGAGCAGCAGCGTCAGCTCGCGCAGCCCCGCGAGCAGGCCCGCGATCATCGACTCCCCGGCGGGGGACAGGCCGTAGGGCCCGTCGCCGGCCATCACCGGCGAGCCGCTGGCGGCCCGGAACGACAGGTGGATGTGGCAGGAGTTCCCCTCCCGCTCGTTCGGCTTGGCCATGAACGTGAGGGCGTACCCGTGCCGGGCGGCGATCTCCTTCGCACCGGTCTTGTAGATCGAGTGCTGGTCGGCGGTCGTCAGCGCGTCCGCGTAGCGGAACGCGATCTCGTGCTGGCCCAGGTTGCACTCGCCCTTCGCTGACTCGACGTACAGGCCCGCGCCCGTCATCGAGTTCCTGATGTCCCGCAGCAGCGGCTCGACCCGCCCGGTGCCGAGCACGGAGTAGTCCGCGTTGTACCGGTTGGCCGGGACGAGCGAGCGGTAGCCGCAGTCCCAGGCCTGCTCGTAGCTGCCCTCGTAGAGGACGAACTCAAGCTCGGTGCCGGCCAGCGCCGTCCAGCCGCGCTCCGCCGCCCGGTCGAGTTGCGCCCGCAGCACCTGGCGGGGGGACACCGCGACCGGGGCGCCGTCGAGGGCGGCCACGTCGGCCAGCACCAGCGCGGTGCCCGGCTGCCAGGGGACCGCCCGCAGCGTTGCCATGTCCGGGACGAGCACGAAGTCGCCGTACCCGGTCTCCCACGAGGCCAGCTGGTAGCCGTCCACGGTGTTCATCTCCGTGTCCACCGCGAGCAGGTAGGCGCACGCCTCGGTGGCGTGCGGCATCACCTCGTCGAGGAAGTACCGGGCGTGGAACCGCTTGCCCTGCAGTCGTCCCTGCATGTCCGTGATGGCGACGACGACCGTGTCGACGGCGCCGGCGGTGACCGATTCCCGCAGTTGGTTAACGGAGAGCATCAGGCGAGCGACTCCAGTTCAGACTCGATCGCGACCAGTTCCTCGGCCGAGCCCTGCACCTTGGGGCCGGTGAACCACTTGCGGGCGGAGACGGCCCAGTAGATCGCGGCGAAGCCCAGCACGGCGACCACGGCGATCACGGTGTAGTTGAAGTTCGTCCCGGTGACCGGCGACGCGGTGGGCAGCATGAACAGCACCGTGATGATCACGACCCAGGTCACCGCGATGATCCCGATCGGCCGCGACCACCGTCCGAGGTGCCACGGACCGCGCCGGAACTCCGCGCCGAGCCGCAGCCGCAGGAACGTGGGCAGCACGTACGCGACGTAGAGCCCGATGACGGCGATCGAGGTGACCGCGGCGTAGGCGGTGCTGTTCCACAGGTAGGGCAGGCCCAGGATGAACGCGCCCGCCGCGGCCAGCCAGACCCCGTTGGTGGGGGTCCGGGTCCGCGGGTTGACCTTGTGCCAGAACGCGCTGCCGGGCAGCGCGCCGTCCCGGGAGAACGCGTAGATCATCCGGGAGTTCGCGGTCACCGACGACATCCCGCAGAACAGCTGGGCGATGATGACGATGACCAGCAGCAGCTTGCCGCCGGTGTCCCCGACCGCGTCGACGAAGATCTGCGCGGGCGGCACCGTCGCACCGACTTCCCTGGTGTAGTTCTGGATCGCGAACGTGACCCCGATCAGCAGGATCCAGCCGGCGATCAGGGAGACGACGATCGACATGACGATGCCGCGCGGCCCGGCGACCGCCGCCGACCTGGTCTCCTCGGTCATGTGCGCCGACGCGTCGTACCCGGTGAACGTGTACTGGGCGAGCAGCAGGCCGAGCAGCGTCACGTAAAGCCAGGAACCCCACCCGGTGTTGTTGACGTAGTGGGTGAACACGAACGAAGCCGACTGGTGGTGCGACGGCGCGATGAGGAGCGCGCCGACGATCACCAGCACCCCGATGATGTGCCACCAGACGCTGACGTTGTTCAGCAGCGCGACGAGCCGGACGCCGAACGAGTTCAGCAGCCCGTGCAGCACGAGAATCGCGGCGAACAGCACGATCGTGTGCCACGGCCGGGTGTCGAAGTTCCACTGGATGTCGAGCAGCGCGTTGAGGAAGAACGCCGCGCCGAAGTCGATGCCGGCGGTCACCGCGACCTGGCCGAGGAAGTTGAACCAGCCGGTGAACCAGGACCAGACGGCGGCGTGTTCCGGCCGCGCGAGCTTGGCCGACCAGTAGTACAGTCCGCCGGCCGTCGGGAACGAGGAGCACACCTCGGCCATGGCCAGCCCGACGAACAGCGTCATCATGCCGACGAACGGCCAGCCCCAGGTGATCAGCACCGGCCCGCCGGTGTTCATGCCGTAGCCGTAGAGCGTCAGGCAGCCGGACAGGATCGAGATGATCGTGAAGGAAACCGCGAAGTTCGAGAAGCCGGACATGTTCCGGCGAAGTTCCTGTGCATAGCCCAGTTCGTGAAGCCGCTTCTGATCGGCATCGGTCTGCGTGGGTGCAATCTCGTCTGCTGACACGGGGCCCTCCCCCAGCG
>DAHWEX010000381.1 GCA_027326205.1 Actinomycetota bacterium | reverse complement strand
CCGGCTCGCCGACGCCAGCCACCCGTACACGCGGGCGCTGCTCGCCGCGGTCCCCTCCATGGAGACGCGGCGCGACCTGCCGCTCGCCGTGATCCCCGGCCGTCACGCCGACCCGGCCGACCTGCCGGCCGGCTGCGCGTTCGCCGCCCGCTGCGCGTTCGCGTCCGACCGGTGCCGCGCGGAAGACCCCCCGCTGCTCCCCGACGCGACGGTGCTTCCGGAAAACACTGTACTTCCGGAGAACACTGTGCCCCCGGAGAACACTGTGCCCCCGGAAGACACGGTACTCGTCGACAACACAGGGCTCGCCGGCCACACAGGAATCGCCGGCCGCACAGGGCCTGCCGGCCGCACAGGGCACACCGTTGCCTGCTGGCACGCCGACCGCGTGCGGGCGGCCGACCCGGTGGCGGCCTCCTGGCCGGCTGACGCGCTCACCGCTGACCCCGAGTCGGTCAACGCCGCCCAGGTCACCGAGGAGACCGCATGACCCCGCACCAGGGCGCGAGCGCCAGTTGCTGTTATCCCCGATCGGGGGCTTCCCCGGAGGCGGCGACGGCCGCGACCACCGTGATGGCGGATCGTTGCGCGCACTATATGCCTCCCAATGATCCGCCATCACGCGCCACCGCGGCGGGCACGCCCGCCTCTTGCTGTTATCAGCGGTACCGGCTTGGTGGACGGGCCGCTGGTACCGCCGGCGCGGAAACAGCGGCGCGCCCAGGCGCCGTCGAGGGGGTATCCGGGTGAGCGAGTTGCGGTTCGAGGGCGTCACCGTGCGGTACGGGGCCGGGCGGCGCGCGCACGTCGCCGTTGACCGCGTCGACCTCGTCGTCCCCCCGGGGCAGGTGGTCGGGCTCGTCGGCGAGTCCGGCTCGGGGAAGTCCACCCTCGCCCGCGCCGCCGTCGGGCTCGTCGCGCCGGCCGCCGGGAAGATCCTGCTCGACGGCAAGCCGGTGCCGACCCGCGGGCGGCGTCCCCTGCAGATGGTGTTCCAGGACCCGTTCGCGTCGCTCGACCCCCGGATGACCGCCGGGGAGTCGATCGCCGAGGCCACGCCGCGGGCCGCGCGCGGCGACGCCAGGCGGGACGAGGCGGCGCGGCTCGCCGGGCTGGTCGGCCTGCCGCCGGGCACGGTCGGCAAGTTCCCCGGCGAGCTGTCCGGCGGGCAGCGGCAGCGGGTCGCGCTGGCCCGGGCCCTCGCCGGGCGCCCCGACGTGATCATCGCGGACGAGATCACCTCGGCGCTCGACGTGTCCACCCAGGGCGCGGTGCTCAACCTGGTGCGGGAACTGCAGCGCGAACTGCGGCTCTCCGTGCTGTTCATCTCGCACAACCTCGCCGTCGTGCGCTACGTCGCCGACTACGTCGCGGTCATGCACGGCGGCCGGATCGTCGAGCACGGCCCCGCCGAGCGGGTGCTACTCGCCCCCGAGCGGCCCTACACCAGGCAACTGCTCGCGGCCGTCCCCCGGCCGGGCACGAGGATCGACGCCGACGCCGGCCCGGCGGACGATGAGGACACGGCTCCCGTGACCTAACCCGCCGCCGCCGCACCCGCCGCCGCCGTGACCGGCGCAGCCGTTCGACAGGAGCATCTTTGTGACCCGACGCCAGCGCATCGAAGACCTCACCACGTTCGCCATCCCCGGGCAGCCGGCCCTCTCCCCCGACGGCACCGAAGTCGTGTACGTCCTGACGACCGCGGACGCGGCCGCCGACAAGAACCTGACCTCGCTGTGGCGGGCAGCGGTGCGCCGCCCCTTCGGCGCCGGCCGGCCGCAGGCCGCGGTGAGAGCGGCGGCGGACAGCGGCGAGCCGAACGGCCCGGGCGGCGCACGACGGCTGACCCGGGGGGAGGCGGACTCGGCGCCGGCCTGGTCGCCGGACGGGACGCGGATCGCGTTCCTGCGACCGGATGGCGGGGCCGCGCAGCTCTGGCTGCTGCCGCGCGACGGCGGGGAACCCGAGCGGGTCACCGCGCTGCCGCTCGGTGCCGGCCCGCCCGTGTGGTCGCCGGACGGAACCGCGATCGCGTTCGGCGCGCCGACCGATCCCCGCGCCGTGGACGGCGAGGACGACGCCGCCCGCGCGCGACGCGGGCGGGCGCCGCTGGTCGCCGACCGGCTCGACTACCAGGCCGACGGCGCGGGCCTCACCGGACCGGTCCGCAGGCACCTGCACGTGCTCGAGCTGGCCAGCGGGCGGGTCCGCCAGGTGACCAGCGGTGACTGGCACGCGAGCGACCCCGTGTGGTCACCGGACTCGGCGAGGCTGGCGTTCGGCGCCGCGACCGCCGACGACGCCGACGTGAACTTCGGCGCCCCGGTCTACCTCGTCGACGCGGCCGGCGAGGGCGCCCGGCCGGAACTGGCGGCGCTCGCCGGCGGGCACGGCGTGCCGGTGGCCTGGGCGCCGGACGGCACCGCGCTCCTGGTCGTCGGCGCGACCGGGGAAAACGGCCTGATCGGCCACACCCGCCTGTTCCTCGTCCCGTTGCCGGACGGCCAGGCGTCCGGCTCCGGCTCCGGCTCCGGCTCCGGCTCCGGCTCCGGCCACGATCGCGGGTCAAAGGCGGGGACCGCCCCGGCTGCGGCGGAAAACCTTCCCCTTGACCCGGATGCGCCCCCCGCCGGCTCCCCGCCTTCCAGTGATCGCGGGTCATCCGCGGCGAATAGCGCCGCGGATGACCCGCGATCCCGGCCGCGGCTGGCGGACCTGGCGGGTGCGCTCGACCGGAACGTGATGCCCGGCGGCCCGGGGTATCCCGGCGGCCGGCCGCAGTTCGCCGGCGACGGCGGGACGGTCCTGTTCTGCGTGCGCGACCGGGGCTGCAGCCACGTCTACGCGGTGCCCGCGGACGGCAGCGCCGTCCCGCGCCCGGTCGTCACGGGGGCGGGACGGGTCGTGTCCGGGCTGTCCGCGGCGGGCCGGACCGCCGTCGTGGCGCTCGCGACGCCCGTCAGCTACGGCGAGATCGTCGCCGTCGACCTGGCCTCCGGCACCGAGACCGTGCTCACGGCACACGGCACCACGGCACACGGCACCACGGGGCACGGCTCCACGGCACACGGCGCCACGGGCGACGCGACCGAGCTCTATGTCCGGCAGGAGCGGGAGTTCACGATCTCCGACGGGACCGTGGTGCAGGGCTGGCTGGTCCGCGACCCCGCGGTGGCGGGCCCGGGCCCGCTGCTGCTCGACATTCACGGCGGACCGCACAACGCGTGGAACGGCGCGGCCGACCCGGCCCACCTGTACCATCAGGAACTGGCCGCGCGCGGCTGGACCGTGCTCATCCTCAACCCCCGGGCCTCCGACGGGTACGGGGAGGCGTTCTACGCCGCGGCCACCGGCGCCTGGGGCACCGCCGACGCCAGGGACTTCCTCGAGCCGCTGGACGCCCTGGTGGCCGAGGGGATCGCCGACCCGGCGCGGCTCGCCGTGACCGGCTATTCCTACGGCGGCTTCATGACCTGCTACCTCACCAGCAGGGACCGGCGGTTCGCGGCCGCCGTGGCCGGCGGCGTGGTCAGCGACCTGACCTCGATGGCCGGCACCTCGGACGAGGGACACCTGCTGAGCGCCTGGGAACTCGGCAGCCCCAGCCCGGCGGCCGACCAGGCCTCCAGGCCCGCGGCCGGGCCCGCAGCCGGGCCCGCGGTGCCCGCGGGCGCCTCCCGGGTCAGCGCGGCGGCCGCGCGGGGCGCGTTCGCCGCCATGTCGCCGCTCACCCAGGTGGGCGAGGTGGTCACGCCCACGCTGGTGCTGCACGGCGGCGCGGACCTGCGCTGCCCGGTCGGCCAGGCGCAGCAGTGGTTCACCGCGCTGCGCGAACAGGGCGTGCCGACCCGGCTCGTGCTTTACCCGGGCGCGTCGCACCTCTTCATTCTCGACGGGATGCCGTCTCATCGAATCGACTACAACGAACGGGTGGTGGACTGGGTGGAGCAGTACGCAGGCGAGGTCAGGCGGCCGGCGGCCGGCCCCGGGCGGCTCAGCGCGGCGCACTGGGAGCGGCGCCTGGCGGCGCTCGCGGAGCGGCACAAGGTGCCCGGCGCGTCCCTGGGCATCCTGCGCCTAGGCGGCGACGGCCGGCCCGACGAGGTCGCCGAGGCGGCCTACGGGTACGCCAACTGGCCGGCCGGAATCGAGGCGACCACCGGCACGCTGTTCCAGATCGGGTCGATGTCCAAGGTGTGGACCGCGACGCTCGCCATGCAGCTCGTCGACGAGGGCAGGCTCGACCTGGACGCGCCGGTCGCCGAGGTCCTGCCCGAGCTGCGGCTGGCCGACCCCGAGGTCGCCAAGACCGTCACCATGCGGCACCTGCTCAACCACACCAGCGGCATCGACGGCGACGTGTTCACCGACACCGGCCGCGGCGACGACTGCGTGGAGAAGTACGTCGCGCTGCTGGCCGAGCAGAAGCAGAACCACCCGCTCGGCGCCACCTGGTCGTACTGCAACGCCGGCTTCGTGCTGGCCGGGCGGGTCATCGAGAAGCTCACCGGGCTCACCTGGGACGAGGCGCTGCGGCAGAAGCTGTACCGGCCGCTCGGCCTCACGCACACCGTCACCCTCGCCGAGGAGGCGCTGCTGTTCCGCACCTCCGCCGGGCACGTGGACGTGACCGGCGACCCCGTCCTCGCCCCGGTGTGGCAGCTTCCCCGCTCCCTCGGGCCGGCCGGGCTGATCTGCTCCACTCCCGCCGACGTCCTGGCGTTCGCCCGGATGCACCTGGCCGGCGGCCTCGCCGCCGACGGCACGCGGGTCCTGTCGGCGGAAAGCGCCCGGGCGATGACCGAACTCGAGGCCGACCTGCCCGACAAGTACTCGCTCGGCGACTCCTGGGGCATCGGCTGGATCCGCTTCGGCTGGGACGGGCACCGCCTCGTGGGACACGACGGCAACACGATCGGCCAGGCCGCGTTCCTGCGCGTGCTGCCCGAGGCCGGGATCGCCGTCACGCTGCTCACCAACGGCGGCCATGCCCGGGACCTGCACTACGACCTGTACCGGGAGATCTTCGCCGAACTGGCCGGCGTGGCCGTGCCGCACGCGATCGAGCCGCCGGCCGAGCCGGCCGACGCGGACCTCACCCCGCACCTGGGCCGCTACGAGCGAGCCGGGGTGCTGATCGAGGTCCTGGCGGGCACCGGCCGGCACAGCGGTCCGACGCTGCGCACGACAACCACCGGCCCCCTGGCCGCGCTGCTGCCCGACCCGGTGGAGGAGTACCCGATGACCCCGGTCGGCCCCGACCTGTGGCTCGTCCGCGAGCCTGGCACCCAGACCTGGGCCCCGGTCACCTTCTACGCGCTGCCTACCGGGGAGAAGTACCTGCACTTCGGCGTGCGCGCCACCCCGAAGGCCTGAGCGGTGGGACGTTCCACGCTGGTCGCCGCGATGGAGGCGAGGATGGGCGCCATCCTCGCCGACATCGAGCAGCTGGTCCGCTGCGAATCACCCTCCACCGTTCGGGAGGCCGTCAAGGCGAGCGCCGACCTGGTCGCGGCGGTTGGCGAGCGGCACCTCGGGACCGCCCCCGAGGTGCTCGTCGTCGACCAGTGCCCGCACCTGCGGTGGCGGTTCGGCCCCGGGCCATCCGACCCGGGCCGGCCGCGGGTCCTCGTGCTCGCGCACCATGACACCGTGTGGCCTCTCGGGTCGCTGGAGACGCATCCGTACAACGTGGCCGGCGGGGTGCTGCGCGGGCCCGGGTGCTTCGACATGAAGGCCGGCCTGGTGCTCGCGCTGCACGCCCTCGCCCTCCTCGGGGGGCCGCACGGCGCGCCGGACGGGGTGACGCTGCTGGTCACCGGGGACGAGGAGCTCGGCTCGCCGTCGTCGCGGGCGCTGATCGAGGCCGAGGCCGCCGGGTGCCGTGCGGCCCTCGTGCTTGAGGCGTCGGCGGACGGCGGTGCGCTCAAGACCGAGCGCAAGGGCGTGTCGCTATACCAGGTGCGGGCCGTGGGGCGGGCGGCGCACGCGGGCCTCGAGCCCGAGCGCGGGGTCAACGCGACCGTCGAACTGGCGCACCAGGTGCTCGCGGTCGCCGCGCTGGCCGACCCCGCGCTCGGCACCACCGTGACCCCGACCGCGCTGTCGTCGGGGACGGTGTCCAATACCGTGCCCGCCGCCGGGGCGTTCGCGGTCGACGTGCGGATGCGGGACGCCGCCGAGCAGGCCCGCGTGCACGCCGCGATCGGCTCGCTGCTGCCCGCCGTCCCGGATGCCGTCCTTGAGATCAGCGGCGGGCCCAACCGGCCGCCGCTGCCGCGGGCGTCGTCCGCCGGGCTGTTCGCCCGCGCGTGCCGCCTCGCCCGCGACCTCGGGCTGCCCCCGCTCGGCTCCGCCTCGGTGGGCGGGGCGTCCGACGGGAACTTTACCGCCGGCGTCGGCGTCCCGACGCTCGACGGACTTGGCGCGGTCGGCGGCGGGGCGCATGCTGATCACGAGCACGTGCTCGTCGACGCTCTGCCCGGGCGGGCCGCGCTGCTCGCCGCGCTGCTCGACGACCTGCTAACCCGGGAGACCGCATGACGCTTGACGTGCTCGCCGACGCCGACGAGGCCGCCGCACGCGCGGCCAAGGCGGCGGGCGTGGCCGTGCGGCCGCTTGAGACACTCGCCGAACTCGAGGCCGCGATCGCGGTGTTCGACGAGATCTGGGAGACCGACACGGGCAACTCCTCCATCCGGCTCGACTTGATGCGGGCCCTGACCAAGGCGGGCAACTACGCCTCCGGCGCCTTTGACATCGCCTCGGGCGAGATGCTCGGGGCGTGCGTCGGGTTCTTCGGGCCGCCGGCCCACGCGGAACTGCACAGCCATATCGCCGGGGTGGTGCCGGCCGGCCTGCGGCGGTCGGTGGGGTTCGCGCTGAAGGTGCACCAGCGCGCCTGGTGCCTGCGCCGCGGCGTGCGGGTGATCGCGTGGACCTATGACCCGCTGATCAGGCGGAACGCGTACTTCAACCTGGTCAAGCTGGGCGCGCGGCCGGCCGAGTACCTGCGGAACTTCTACGGCGTGATGGACGACGCGATCAACAGCGGGACCGAGACCGACCGGATGCTGGTGCGCTGGGACCTGCTGTCCCCGCTGGCTGCCGAGGCGTCCGCCGGCCGGCCCGCGCCCGCGTCGCTGGCGGCCGAGCGCGCGCGGGGCGCGGTCGTCGCGCTGTCGGAGTCCCGCGGCCGTCCCGTCCCCGGGCGGCCGGCCCCCGGGGAGCCGGGGGCCGGCCGGTTCCTGGTCGGCGTCCCCGCCGACATCGAGGCGATGCGGCTGGCCTCACCCGGGCACGCCGCGACGTGGCGGACGGCGCTGCGGGACGTGCTGGCGCCGCTGATGGCCGGCGGGGCGCGGGTGACGGGCTTTGACCGCAGCGGGTGGTACGTGGTGTGCACGGGAAGGGACGAAGCATGAAGCTGACCGGGGTTGAGCTGCGGCGGATCTCGATGCCGCTGGTGGCGCCGTTCCGCACCTCGTTCGGGGTGGAAACGACGCGGGACATCCTGCTGCTGCGGGCGGTCCTCGCCGGGCCGGACGGCGAGTCCGAGGGGTGGGGCGAGTGCGTCGCGATGTCCGACCCGCTGTACTCCTCGGAGTACGTGGACGCGTCCGCCGACGTGCTGCGGCGGTTCCTCCTGCCCCGGCTGTTCGCCGCACCGCACGTCGACGGGGCCGCCGTCGGCCACCTGCTTGAGCCCGTCAAGGGGCACTGGATGTCGAAGGCGGTCATCGAGACCGCCGTGCTCGACGCGGAACTGCGCGCCACCGGGCGGTCGTTCGCCCGCGAACTGGGCGCGACCAGGGACCGGGTGCCCTGCGGCGTTTCCGTCGGCATCCACGACTCGATCCCGGAACTGCTCGCGTCGGTCGAGGGCTACGTGTCGGCCGGGTACGTGCGGATCAAGCTGAAGATCGAGCCGGGCTGGGACCTGGCGCCGGTCCGCGCGGTGCGGGAACGGTTCGGCGACGACCTGCTCGTCCAGGTCGACGCCAACACCGCCTACACGCTGCAGGACGCGCAGCACCTGGCCCGCCTCGACGAGTTCGGCCTGCTGCTCATCGAGCAGCCGCTGCCGGAGGAGGACGTGCTCGGGCACGCGTCGCTCGCCAAGCTGATCCGGACCCCGGTCTGCCTGGACGAGTCGATTACCTCGGCGCGGACCGCCGCGGCGGCCATCACGCTCGGGGCCTGCTCGATCATCAACATCAAGCCGGGCCGGGTCGGCGGGTACCTGGAGGCACGGCGGATCCACGACCTGTGCCGCGCGCACGGGATCGCGGTCTGGTGCGGCGGGATGCTGGAGACCGGGCTCGGCCGGGCGGCGAACGTCGCCCTCGCCGCGCTGCCGGGGTTCACCCTGCCCGGGGACACCTCGGCGTCGGACCGGTACTTCACGGCCGACATCACCGAGCCGTTCGTGCTGCGGGACGGCCACCTGGACGTTCCCGCCGGTCCCGGGCTCGGCGTGACGCCCCTGCCGGCCGCGCTTGCCGCGGTGACGACCTCGACCGAATGGGTGACGGCGTAGCCTTTGAGCCTTGTCGTGAGCGCGCCGGGTAGCTTCGTTGGATGACCGTGCGCGCGCAGCCTAGCCTGCACCGCGTCCTGGACGACCTGGGCGCGACGCTGCTCGAGCTCGTCTGCGCGCCGCCGGAGCCGGGCGCCGGGGCCGGCGAGATCGGCGGGGTCGCCATCCACGACCCCGTCGACGAGCCCGTGCTGCCCCGGCGGGCGCTCGTGCTCGGCGTCGGGGTGCACGCGTCGCCGGACATCGCCGCGCTGCTGGAGTCCCTCGGCAGGCACCAGGCGGCCGGGCTGGTGGTCCGGGCGCCGGTCACCGCCGGCCCGGCGGTCGCGGCGGCCGTCGCGGCGTCCGGGGTGTCGCTGCTCGCGCTGACCCCCGGGGCGTCCTGGACGCAGCTGGCCGCGCTGCTGCGGTCCCTGCTCGCCGAGGGCGACGTCGGCGACCCCGGCCAGGAGACCCTGGGCGGCCTTCCCTCCGGTGACCTGTTCTCCGTGGCCAACGCGGTCGCCGCGCTGATCGACGCGCCAGTCACGATCGAGGACCGTTCCTCGCGGGTCCTGGCGTTCTCCGGGCGGCAGGACGAGGCGGACCGGTCCCGCGTCGAGACGATCCTCGGCCGGCAGGTGCCCGAGCGGTACTCGCGGCACCTGGCCGAGCGCGGCGTGTTCCGCGAGCTGTACCGCTCGGACCAGCCGGTTTACATCGAGCCGCCGTCAACCGCCGGGTGGGCCGACTTCGAGCTGCCCCGCGCCGCCGTCGCCGTCCGGGCCGGGGACGAGGTCCTCGGGTCGATCTGGGCGGCCGTGCGGGAACCGCTGACGCCGGACCGGGCGCGGGCGATGACCGACGCCGCCCGGCTCGTCGCCCTGCACCTGCTGCGGATCCGGGCCGGCGCGGACGTCTCGCGGCGGCTCCGGGCCGACCTGGTGTCCACCGCGCTCGAGGGCGGCACCGGGGCGTTCGAGGCGGTGCGGCGGCTCGGGCTCGCCGACCAGCCGGCCGTCGTGCTCGCGCTCGCGGTCGCCGACCCCGCCGAGCGGGCCAGGCTCGCCGACGGGCTCGCCATGCACCTGTCGGCGATCCACCCGCGCTGCGCCGCGGCGCTCGTCGGGGACGTGGCCTACGGGCTGATCCCGCTGACCCCCGGTTCCGCCGAAGGAACGGACGGGGAACTGCGGGCGGTGCGCGTCGCGACCGACTTCCTCGACCGGGTCGGCGACCGGTCACGGCCGGTGATCGGAATCGGCCAGGTGGCCTTCGACGCCGCCGGGCTGCCCGCCGCCCGGGCGTGCGCCGACCGGGCGCTGCGCGTGCTGCGCGCGGGCGACGGCTCCGGACGGCGGGTCGCCCGGCTCGCCGGCGTGCACGCCGAAGCGCTGCTGATGGAACTGCGCGACCTCGCCGCCGCGCACGGAGACCGCCCCACCGGCCCGGTGGCCCGGCTGTCGGCTTACGACGCCGAGCACGGCGCCAACCTCGTGGCGACGCTGCGCGCCTGGCTCGACGCCTTCGGCGACGTGGCGGCGGCCGCGGCCGCCATGTTCGTGCACCCGAACACGTTCCGGTACCGGCTGCGCCGCCTGACCGAGGTCAGCGGCATCGACCTGGCCGACCCGGACCAGCGCTTCGCCGCCATGCTGCAGCTCCGCGTGGTCTACCCGGACGGCCCCAAGCCCCCCGGCTAGCCAGCGCCGGGAAGCCGGGAAGCCGGGAAGCAGCCGATGCGGCCGCCGGCTACAGGAGGGCCTGGTAGACCAGCTGGCGGAACTGGGAGCGGATCGGGTACGAACTCGACGGGATGAGCTGGGTGAAGAACGTCGCCGTGAGTTCCTCGGCCGGGTCGATCCAGAAGGCGGTGGAGGCCGCGCCGCCCCAGGAGAGCTCGCCCGCGGAGCACACGCTCTTGCCGGCCGCCGGGTCGAGGACGACCGCGAAGCCGAGGCCGAAGCCCGTGCCCGCCTGAGGGGACTCGGCGTTCAGCGGGCGGCCGAACGTGGCCAGGTCCTGGTTGCCCGGCAGGTGGTTGCGGCCCATGTAGGCGACCGTGCGCGGGCTGAGCAGCCGAACGCCGTCCAGCTCGCCGGCCGGGCTGTCCGGGGTGGCCAGCAGCATCCGCAGGAACCGGTTGTAGTCGGCGGCGGTCGAGACCAGGCCGCCGCCGCCGCTGAGCATGACCGGCGGCCTGGTGAACGCCCGGCCCGCGCGCTCCATCCGGGCGGCCTTGCCCTTCAGGTCCCGGCCGTAGAGGGCGGCGAGCCGGGACACGTCGCCGGGCTGCGCCTGGAAGCCGGTGTCGGTCATCCCGAGGGGGCCGAAGATCCGCTGGGCGAAGAACTCATCCAGGCGCTGGCCCGAGGCGACCTCCACGACGCGGCCGAGGACGTCGGTGGCGACCGAGTAGTTCCACTCCGCGCCCGGCTGGAAGAGCAGCGGGAGGGAGGCCCACACGTCGCAGGACTCCTCCAGGTTCATGGTCGGCTTGCTGTCCAGGTCGAAGCCCGCCGCGCGGTGCATCGCGTCGACCGGGTGCTGCCGGTGGAACCCGTAGGTCAGCCCCGACGTGTGCGTGAGCAGGTGCCAGATCCGCATCGGCTCCGTCGCGGGGACGGTGACCGGGCGCTGGTCGCTGCCGCCGGTGAAGACGCGCAGGTCCTTGAACGACGGGATGAACCTGGCGACCGGGTCGGTGAGCTCGAAGCGGCCCTGTTCGTAGAGCATCATCGCGGCGACCGACGTGACCGGCTTGGTCATCGAGTAGATGCGCCAGAGCGTGTCGGACGTGACCTCGAGCCCGGCCTCTTTGTCCCGGTGACCGTAGCTGGCCACGTACGCGAGCTTGCCGTGCCTGCTGACGGTGAGCAGCCAGCCGGGCAGCAGGCCGTCGTCCACGTAGCGGGCGAAGTTGTCATCGACGCGGCGCAGCCGGTCCGCCGCGAAGCCGACCTCAGCGGGGTCGACCTCGGCCTTGAGTTCGCTCATGGGCACTCACGTTGCCATACGGGGCGGCCCCGCCGCCAGAGGCGGCCCGTCCCGAACGCCGCGCCGGGGCCCCCGCCGGCTTCCCGGCGCGCGTCGGCCTTCAGTGCGCGTCCGCGCCAGTTGCTGTTATCTCAGCTACCGAACGGGCCGCTGGTTCCACCGGCCCCCTCGCGTTGACCTGCCCGGGCGGAGCGCGGCCGACGAGGAGCGCGAGCGCTGGACGGGCAGCCGCCGCGAACCGCCTGACCAGCGGAAACGAAATGGCCTCGACCAGCGCGTAACGGGAGCGCGCCCAAGATCGCCTCCGTGATGCCAGGGCGCGAGCGGATGCGATCGTCCGGCGGGGCGGACAGGGCCGCAGAGCGGCGAACTTCCTCAGAGAAAAGTTACAGAAAACATACCTAAGGGCCGTCATGAACCTCACGGAAAATTGGGGATATCTGATACCAGGCGCGCCTGCGGAACGAGATCACGCTGAGGGAGTGAGCTGCGGCGGAGGCTGACCAGGGAGAGACGGCATCAGTGACTGACCTTGCCCTGCCCGTCCCCAGGGCAAGGAAGAGCACGGTCGGCATCGCCGCCGCCGCGGCGGCTGTCCTGGCGGGAACGGCGGTGACCGAGCGGTCCCGCGTCTCCGCCTCGCTCACGGTCCTCGGCCACCTGCGCTGGTCCTGGCTGCCGGCCGCGCTGGCGCTCGAGGCGCTGTCGATGGGCGCGTTCGCCTGGATGTTCCGGCGCCTGCTCACCGCGGGCCGCGTCCGGCACGGCCGCGCCGCGATGCTGGCCACCGTCTACGCGGCGAACGCGGTGTCGGTCACGATCCCGATCGCCGGCCCGGAAGTGGGCACCGCGATCTTGTTCCGGCGCTTCATGAGGCACGGCGCCGACGGGCTGCTGGCCGGCTGGGTGCTGCTGGCCGGCGGGGTGGTCACCACGGCCGCGTGGCTGCTGATCCTGGCCGCCGGGGGGCTGGCGTCCGGGCACTCCCTGACCGTCGCGATCACGATCCCGTGCGCGCTGCTCGCCATCGCCCTCGTCGCCACGACCGCGGCCGCCGCGCGCCAGCCGAGGCTGCGCGCCGTCCTGGAACGGCGTGGCGGCCGGCTGCTCGGGCAGGTCACCCGGCTGCTGCGCCGTCCGGCCGCGGACCCGGTGGCGACCGTCCGGGCGTTGACGGACCGGATGGGGGCGCTGCGGCTGCCCGCGTCCGGCTGGGTCCTGGCGTCCGGGGCCGCGTTCGTCAACTGGTTCGCCGATATCGGGGTGCTGGCCGTGAGCGTGCTCGCCGTCGGCGCCGCCGTCCCGTGGCGCGACCTGCTGCTGGTCTACGCCGCGGGAATTACCGCCAAGAGCCTGGCCGTTACACCTGGCGGACTGGCCATTACGGAGGGAGCCATTAGCGTGTCGCTGGTCGCTTCTGGTGTCCGCACCAGCCAGGCTCTGGCCGCGGCGGTGCTCTACCGGCTGGTCAGCTTCTGGCTGGTGGCCGTCGGCGGCTGGGTGACGCTGCTCGTGCTGCGGGCCCGCAAGCCGGCGCCGCAGGCACCCGTCCCGGCCGAGTCCCCCGCCGGCCCGCCGGTGACGCCCGCGATGCCGGACGCCCAGGAACTCGTGCTGCTGCACGGCCAGCCCGGCTCCCCCGCGGACTGGCAGGCGGTGATCGCCCGGCTTCCCCCGCAGCTGAACGCCGTCGCGGCCGACCGCCCCGGCTACGGCGCGAACCTGGATCCGGCCGGGGGGTTCACGGCCAACGCGCAGGTCGTCCTCGCTGACCTGGACGCCCGCGGGGTGCAGAGCGCGGTGCTCGTCGGGCACTCCTGGGGCGGCGGCGTCGCGCTGCGCACGGCGAGCATGGCGCCGGACCGGGTAAAAGCGGTGGTCCTGCTGGCCAGCGTCGGCCCCGGCTGCCTCACCAGCCTCGACTGGCTGCTCGCGGCACCTTGGGTCGGCGAGCTGACCTCGCTGTTCGCGTTCCGCTGGACGCCGTGGATCGCCCGGGCCCGGCTCGCCTGGCTGCGCCGCCGCCACGCCCGGCCGCTGTACCCGGGTGAGGCCGCGAGCCTGCAGGTGTGGGGGTACCCGGCCAGGAGCAAGTGGCCGCTGTGGCGCACCTTCCTCGCCGAGCAGCGCGCCCTGCTGCGCGAACTGCGCGACCTCGAAACCGCGGCGGCCACGGTCCGCGTGCCCGTGCTGCTGATCGCCGACCCCGCCGACCACGTCGTCCCGGTCAAGACCTCGCACAACCTCGCCGCCATGTTGCCGGACGCCCGCCTGCTGCTCGTCACGGGCACCGGCCACCACCTGCCGCGGTGCGCTTCCGCCACGGTCGCGGACGCGGTGACGGCGTTCCTCGCGGCGGTCGACCGCCGCGAGGCCGCGCCGGAGGAAGACGACGTTCCGTACGGTCCCAGCCACGCCGGGGAACTCGCCTAGTCGCTAGCCGTCCGCCGGAACCGGGAGGCGCCGCGCCGGTTCGGCGCCGCGGCGCCGGCCGCGGGTTTCCCTGCCGTCACGGCTCCCGTGACGGCAGCGCGGGTAACTACGATGACCGCATGGCAGTGACAGTGGATTTCTCCCTGATTCCCGACAGTCAGCACGCCGCGGAGATCGAGCGGCTGTACGGCGCCATGGAGGCGGCGGACCAGGCCGGCCGTTACCCGCAGGTCATGGTCGAGCGGCCGTGGTCGGTGGACAATCCCGTGCTCGAAGGCGAGTTCGCCGTCCCCCGCGCCATACGCTGGTACCTGGAGCGGGAGCTTGGCCGGCTCGCGGCCGGGGGCGCGCGGATCTCGGTCAGCCCGGGGCGCGCGGCGCTTGACCTGCACGACCCGGAACTCGGGGCGGCGGTCGACGAGACCCGGTGGGACCTGCGGCGCAAGAAGCTGTTCCTGTTCGGGCCCGAGCGCATGGCGCTGTCGATCGACCGGCTGCAGCACTACACCGGGACGCAGGCCGAGATGTTCCAGCGGTACGTGCTGTTCACCAACTACGCCTGGCACGTGGAGGAATTCCGCGCCGCCTTCCCGGAATGCGCCGGCCCGGCCGCCGACGGCCGCCAGATGCCCGCCTGGCACCACGTGCTGCCCGGCCGCACCGGGATAACCATGGTCAACATCGGCGTCGGCCCCTCCAACGCCAAGACGATCATGGATCATCTCGCCGTGCTCCGCCCTGACCTGGTGCTGATGGTCGGGCACTGCGCCGGCCTGCGCAATCACCAGGACATCGGGGACCTGGTCCTCGCGACCGGCTACATGCGCGACGACCGGGTCCTGGACGACATGCTCCCGCTGAGCGTGCCGGTCGTGCCCAACCACACGCTGAACACGCTGCTGCTGCGCGAACTGACCGCCCGCGGGCTGCGCAGCCGGATGGGCGTCGTGTTCACCACCACGAACCGGAACTGGGAGCTGCACCTGGCCATGGTCGAGGACCGGCTGCGGGTTTCCCGCGCGGTCGCCGTCGACATGGAATCCGCCACGGTGGCCGCGAGCGGCTTCCGCTACCGCGTGCCGACGGCCACGCTGCTCGCGGTCAGCGACAAGCCGCTGCACGCCCGCCCCAAGATCAGCGCGGACGCGCAGGGCTTCTACGCCGCCAGCCGCCGCCAGCACATCGAGATCGCCCTGTCCGTGGTCGACAAGGTCAGGAAGCTGTACCCTGGCGGGCTGCCCACCGCCGACCTCCGCTCCCCCGACGAGCCGCTGCTCGGCGTCACCGGCACCACGGCGCCGCCCGACCGCGCATAGCCGGCGCGCGCGATTGCGGCGCGCGTCACCGCCGTCGGCGTCCAGTCCGCGCAGCGGCGGCAGGCGCCGGGGGAGCGGCGGTCAGCCGATCCGGAGCGGGAGGGACCGCGGTCCGCGGATCTGGCCGGAGGACCAGGTCACGGCGGCGGGGTTGTCGAGGGTGAACGACGGGACGCGCTCGAGCCACACCTCGAGGGCGACCCGCAGTTCCATCCGCGCCAGGTGCGAGCCCAGGCAGCGGTGGATGCCCAGGCCGAAGGCGGCATGCCGGTTGACCTCGCGGTCGATGACGACCTCGCCCGGCCGGTCGAACTGCGCCGGGTCGCGGTTGGCGGCGGGGAACGACAGCAGGATCCAGTCGTCGGCCTTCATGTCGACGCCGCGCCAGTGCATGTCGTCGCGGACCAGCCGGGCCATCGTGACCGGCGCGTACACCCGGAGGAACTCCTCCATCGCGGTCGGCAGCAGGCCGGGCTCGGCGACCAGCCGCTCGCGGTCGGCGGGCGTCTTCGCCAGGTGCCACAGCGAGGACCCGATCGCGCTCCAGGTCGTGTCGATGCCGGCGATCAGCAGCAGCGCCATCGCGCCGGTGACGACGTTCGGCGGGAGCTTGCTCCCGTAGAGCTCGGCGTCGATCAGGAAGCTGGTGAGATCGTCGCGGGGGTTGTCCAGGTGGTCGTGGACCTGGGCGAGCAGGTAGGCGTCCAGCCGGGCGAACGCCTCCTGGCGCTCTTCCGGCTGCCGGTTGATGCCTTCGAGCACGTCCTCGACGAACACGCGGAACTGCGGCCCGTCTTCCTCGGGGAAGCCGAGCATGTTGGCGATGACCCGCACCGGGATGTGCTGCGCGTAGTCGCGGGCCGCGTCGACCACGTCGCGTCCCGCGAGCTCGTCGACGAGCGCGTGGCAGAACGCCCGCGTGGCCGGCTCCTGCTTGGCGACCTCCTTCTTGGTGAACCCGCCGAGCAGCAGCTTGCGCGCGTCGTGGTGGAACGGCGGGTCAGAAGAGATCGGGGGCGCCTCGCCCACCGGCGCGATGTCACGCGGCGACCGGAAGTTGCTGACGATGATCTGCCGGGACGAGAACCGCTCCGTGTCGTACGCGATCGCCGACACGTCCTTGTAGCGGGTGGGCAGCCACGCGCCGCCGAACCGCTCGGTGTGCGCGATCGGGCAGCGCTGCCGCAGGTCGTCCTGGATCGGGTAGGGATCCGCCGACCACTCCGGCTCAAGGTGCGAGAAGTCGGTGGCCCAGTCGCTGACCGGGCCGGTGATGATCTCGTTGCGGACCCCGGCCTCGGCCTCCTCCGCTACATCCCGCGGGTCCTGGGGGAAGCGCTCGTCGACGGCCATCTCATCCCTCCTCAAGCAGTTCGACAGCCTGCTCGGGGCAGTTGGCGGCGGCCAGTTCCGCGTCGTGCCCGGCGCCCGGCGGCACCGTGCCGTCGCCGAGGACCTGCCCGTAGCCCTCGTCGTCCGCCCCGAACAGGCCGGGGGCGAGGTCGTAACAGCGGCCGTGCCCCTGGCACAGCTCCGGGTTGATCTGCACTTTCACGGTTGCGTTCCTGTCTGTGTGGTGTCGGCTGCGGGAGCCAGGCCGGCGATCACCCGGGTGAGCAGCGCGGCCCACTCCTCCTCGGCGACCGCGTGGAGATCCGGGGTGACGAGCTCGCTGCCGATCGAGAGCAGGAGGCAGAGGTGGGCCAGCGCGGTGGGCGACAGCGACGCGTCGAGTTCCCCGGCGGCCTGCGCCGCGCGCATCAGTTCGGCGAGCCCGTCGCCGCGCTCGCCCACGTAGTCGCGCATCGGCTGGGCGACGTCCTCGTCGCGGCGGGCGGCGACCAGCGCCTCGACGATGAGGTACCCGCAGGCATCGAGACGGCGCGGGAGCAGCCGGCCGATCTGCAGGAGCACTTCGGTGACCGGGCAGCCGGGATCGGCGGCGAGCGCCTCGGCGAGCACCCGCTTCCCGTGCCTGCGCAGCGCGGCCACGAGCAGTTCCGCCTTCGAGCCGAAGTGCGCGTACAGCGCGCCGCCGCTCACGTCGGCGGCCCTGGCGATGTCGGCGACCCGCGTGCCGTCGTAGCCCCGACGGGCGAAGACGTCCGCGGCCGCGAGCAGCAGCCGCTCGCGGGTCTCCGCGGCGGTGACGCCGGCTATGCGTCCCATGGGCCAATTAAAAAACCACTCATTTAATTAGTCAACAGAAAACCTCCGCAGGCGGCCGGCCGCCCGCCCGCCGGCACGTCGTCTTCCCCGCCGGGGAGCACGCGAGCAGTGCGCCGGCCGGGTCCGTGCGCCGGCCTGCCCGGCCAGCTATCCGATTCTGCTGATTATCCGCGCATTTGCCGTATCTCGGGCTCTCGCCTCCCCGCCGTTCTGCGGGCAGTATGGGGGTGGCGGACGAAGCAGTTCGGAAGGTGGGCCCCGTGACCGACGCGCAAACCTGGAGCAGCGACCTCAACCTGTCGGATAACGTCTTCTGGGGAATGCCTCCCGCGCAGCGTTATGCCGCCTTCCGCACGCTGCGGGCGATGGACCCGCCGCCGTTCTTCGAGGCGGGCGAGTCGCCGTTCGGCACCCAGGAGCGCGGCTACTACGCCCTGGTCCGGCACGCCGACGTGGCCGAGGCCAGCCGGAACCCCCAGCTGTTCTCCTCCGCCGCCGGGGCCACCAGCATCTTCGACCTGCCGGCCGAGTTCAACGAGTACTTCGGCTCGATGATCAGCATGGACGACCCCCGGCACGCGCGCCTGCGCCGGATCGTCTCCCGCACCTTCACGCCCAAGATGATCAAGAAGTTCGAAGAGGACGTGCAGCGCACCGCCGGCGTCATCGTGGACGACCTGCTCGCCGCCGGGCCGTGCGACTTCGTCCAGCACGTCGCCGCGCGGCTCCCGCTGAAGATCATCTGCCAGATGATGGGCATCGGCGACGAGCACTACGACATGGTGCTGCGCAACACCAACATCGTCTTGTCCGGCGCGGACCCCGAGTTCATCAGCGAGGACCTGAACGAGGCCCTCACCCAGATCCTCACCGCGGGCGGCGAGCTGGCCGGCCTGGTCACCGGCCTGGTCGAGCGGCGGCAGGCCGAGCCGCGTGACGACCTGGTCTCCGCCCTGGCGACCGCGAACGTGGACGGCGAGCAGCTCACCCCGGCCGAGCTCGCCTCGTTCTTCATCCTGCTCGTCGTGGCGGGCAACGAGACCACGCGGAACGCGATCGCGCACGCGCTGCTGCTGCTCACCGAGCACCCGGACCAGCGGGAACTGCTGCTCGCTGACCTCGAGGGCCGGATCGGCCCCGCCGTCGAGGAGATCGTCAGGTACGTCTCCCCGGTCATCTGGATGCGCCGCACGCTCACCCGGGACACGGTCATGAACGGGCACGCCTACCAGGCGGGCGACAAGGTGCTGCTGTTCTACCAGGCGGCCAACCGCGACGAGACCGTGTTCACCGACCCGGACCGCTTCGACATCACCCGCTCCCCCAACCCGCACGTCGGCTTCGGCGCGGCGGGGCCGCACTTCTGCCTCGGCGCGCACCTGGCCCGCCGCGAGATCACCGTCATCCTCCGCGAGCTGCTCACCCGGGTCCCGGGCATCCGCGTCTCCGGCGAGCCCGACTACCTGCTGTCCAACTTCATCAACGGCATCAAGCACCTGCCGTGTGACTTCGGCTGACCGGCCACCGCCGCGGCAAGCAAATAGCGCGGCGCACCAGGTTGATCCGGCGAGATCAAGGCACCGTCCCAGGATGTGACCCGATCCATGCCGCCGGTCCCGGAAGCGACGCCGTCGCTGTAGTTGACGGCATTGCCCGTACGGCTGCGCCCGTTCCCGGCGTCGCCCGTCATGGTGCCGGCCGCCCCGAGGCGGGCGGCGGGTGCCGGGGAGAATGGCCGCATGGACGAACAAGAGCTTGCGGCGACGCGCCGGAGTTTGCACGGGGTGGCCGAGTTGGTGCTGGCCGGCCCGCAGTACCGGGCCGCGGGGCGGCTGCGGCTGCGGGTGGTGCCGGGC
>DAHWEX010000369.1 GCA_027326205.1 Actinomycetota bacterium | reverse complement strand
GTCACGCGACTGCCGGTGACGGCCGGACCTCGCAAGCCGGGCAATGATCACGGAATTCTGCTGCACCGCGGAATAAAAGAGCGCCATACCAGCACCAGAACTCCGCGGTGCGGCAAACTTCCGTGATCATGCCACCGCCGGCCGGTGCACTGACGACCAGAACCGCCGGCGGATGGCACTAGAGCCTTTTCGATTTTCCGAACGGGCCGTTGGTTCCCGCTTCAGGAATGGCGGCCGGCCTTCCGCGCCCGGTGTCACGACGGGGCGGCCTGCGCGGGCATCCGGGCCGGTTCAGCCAGCGGATCGGGGCGGCGGGCCGCCTTCGGTGTCCAGCACCAGGATTTCGCGTTGCGGGAGCAGGACGCGCGGCCCCACCCTGACCCCGGTGAGCAGGTCGAGACGCTTAGCGCCGAGGTCGAGCTCGACCGGGCGGTCCAGGTGGCTGATCAGGAAGAGGTAGCCGCCGCGGCGGACCGCCTCCACGCCGGGGGGCAGGCCGGTCCACAGCGGGACGCCCGCGTCCCGGCACGCCTGCCCGACCAGGCGGCCCAGCGTCGTCCGGTCCGGGAGGGTGCCGAGGTAGAACGCCGTCCCCTGGCCGTAATCATGCCGGGTCGCCGCGGGCTGGCCGTCGAGATAACCCTCGCCGAAGGTGAGCAGCGGATCCGCCCCGCGCAACTCGATAACGTCCTGCCAAAGCCGGCCGACGGCACCGGCCGGGGCGGCACCGGCCGGGGCGGCACCGGCCGGGGCGGTATCGGCTACGGGCGCGGCCGGGCCTTCCAGCCGGACCGCCGCGCCGTCCGGCAGCGGCGCCAGTTCCTCGATGCGCAGGCCGAGCAGGTCCCGCCAGGGCTCCGGGTAGCCGCCGAGGCGCACCCGGTCGTGCGGGTCGACGATTCCGGAGAAGAAGGTGATGAGGGCGGTGCCGCCGTCCGCCACGAAGCGGCGCACGTTTTCCGCGCCCGCACCGGTGACGAGGTAGAGCGCGGGCACCAGGATGAGCCGGTAGCCAGACAGGTCGCTCTCCGGGTGGGCGAAGTCGGCGTTCACCCCGCCCTGCAGCAACGGCCGGTAAAGCTCGCCGACCAGATCGGTCAGGCGCAGGCTGCTGCTCGGATGCGAGTCGGACTCCAGCGCCCACCAGTTCTCCCAGTCGAACAGGACGGCGGCCTGCGCCCGCACCGGGTGGCCGGCGACCGGGGCGAGTCGTCGCAGCTCCGCGCCCAGGCTCACCACCTCGCGCCAGACCCGGCTGTCGGTCCCGGCGTGCGGCACCATGCCGCTGTGGAACCTTTCCGCCCCGGTCGCGGCGGCGCGCCACTGGAAGGAAAGCACCGCGTCCGCGCCGCGCGCGACCGCCTGCAGGCTGAGCGCGCGGTATTGCCCCGGCGCCTTCGGCAGGTTGACCGCCCGCCAGTTGACGGCGCTCGGGGCCTGCTCCATCAGCAGCCACGGGCGCCCGCCGCCCACCGAGCGGGTCAGGTCGCAGACCATCGCCGAGAAGACGTGCGCCTCGGGGTCGGCCGGATCCTGATAGTTGTCCACGGAGACGGCGTCCATCCGGGCCGCCCAGCGGAACTGGTCCACGGGGCGGAAGAACCCCATGAAGTTGGTCGTCACCGGCTTGCCGGGGCTGCGCGCGGTGAGCACCTCCCGCTCGGCGGTGTAACAGGCGAGCAGTTCGTCGGAGCTGAACCGGGCGAAGTCAAGCCGCTGGCCCGGATTACCGAAGGTAGGGGTGACCCGCGGCGGCTGGACCTGTTCCCAGCTGGTGTAGTCCTGGCTCCAGACCGCCCCGCCCCAGGCGTCGTTGAGCTTGTCCAGTTCCCCGTACTGGGCCTGGAGCCAGCGCCGGAAGGCCCGGGCCGAGGTCTCGCAGTAGCAGGCCGGGACGTGACAGCCGTACTCGTTCCCGATATGCCACATGGCCACGGCCGGGTGATCCGCGTAGCGCCCGGCCAGGCGGCCGGCCAGGTCGGCGGCGGCCTCCCGGTAGGCCGGGGAACTCGGGCAGTAGTGCTGGCGCGACCCGAAGCTCAGCCGCGTTCCGTCCGCGGTGACCGGCAGGATCTCGGGATGAGCGGCGACGAGCCAGGCCGGCGGCGAGGCCGTGGCGGTGGCCAGGTCGGCCTTTATCCCCGCGCCGGCCAGCAGGTCGAGCACCCGGTCGAGCCAGCCGGCGGTCAGCTCACCCGGACCCGGCTGCAGCCGGGTCCAGGAGAAGACCCCGACCGTCACCAGGTTGACCCCCGCTTCGGTCATCAGCCGGATGTCCTGCGCCCAGGTGGACTCGGGCCACTGCTCCGGGTTGTAGTCGCCGCCGTAGGCGATGCCGCCGAGCTGCGGCAGGACTGACCGCACGGTACCAGCCGACACGGGGCCGGCCCCGGGCGCGTTAACCACTCTTGTGTCCCTTCTCGTGCCACTGAAATCGTCGTCCTTCGAGGCAGCGGGGTACGTCAAAGCTTGACTCCTCCCGCGGCCAGGCCGGACCGCCAGAACCGCTGTAGCGAAAGGAAGGCGATCACCAGCGGGATCACCGAGATGAGCGAGCCGATGATCACGTAGCTGACCAGCTGCGGCGCCTGGCCGTACTCGTTGTTCCAGGTGTACAGGCCGAGCGTCACCGGGTAGAGGCTGGTGTTGGAGAGCATCACCAGCGGCAGGAAGAAGTTGTTCCAGATCGCCACGAACTGGAACAGGAACATGGTCACCAGCGCGGGCGACATGATGCGCAGGGCCACGGTCCGGAAGATCCGGCCCTCGCCCGCGCCGTCGATCCGGCCGGCCTCGATCAGCTCGTCGGGGATCGACACCTCCGCGTAGACCCGCGCCAGGTAGACGCCGAACGGGCTGACGAGGCTGGGCAGGAACACCGCCCAGTAGGTGTTGGTCAGGCTGATCTTGCTCAGCAGCAGGTAGAGCGGCAGCGCCAGCGCGGTGCCGGGGACGAGCACGCCGCCGAGAATGACCGAGAAGACGAGCTGGCGGCCGCGGAAGTCGTACTTGGCCAGCGCGTACCCGGCCGCGGCGGCCAGCAGCGTGGCCCCCAGCGCCCCGGCGCCCGCGTACAGCAGGGTGTTGAGCAGCCAGTGCCAGTAGATACCGCCGTCGTAGCTGAACAGCCCGGTCAGGTTGGACGCGAGGTGGAACTGGCTGAACCAGAACCCCTGCGAGGAGTACAGGGTGCTCGGTCCCTTGGTCGACGAGACGATCAGCCACCAGGCCGGGAGCAGGAAGTAGACGGCGCAGACGAACATGAACGCGGTGGCCAGGATCCCGGACCGGCTGACGGCCGGCCGGGAACGCGCCGGGCCGCCCGGCCGGGCGGCCCGGTTCCGGAGGTCCGCGCTGACCGCGGTCACGCCGCCACCCCGCGGCGCTGGACCAGCTTCAGGAAGCCGAAGGACAGCACGAAGGTGCCGACCGCGAGCACCACCGCGATCGCCGCCGCGTAGTTCGGGTTGTTGGTGATGAACGCCTGCGTGTAGGCCAGCAGGTTCGGGGTGTAGGACGTGCTGATGTCGGTGGTGACCGCGCGCAGCACCTCCGGCTCGCTGAACAGCTGCAGGGTGCCGATGATGCTGAAGATGGCGGTCAGGACCAGCGCGCTGGCCACCATGGGGAGCTTGATCCGGGTGGCCACCTTCCACTCGGAGGCGCCGTCGAGGCGGGCGGCCTCGTAGAGGTCGGCCGGAATGGCCTGCAGGGCCGCGTAGATGATCAACATGTTGTAACCCGTGTACTCCCACGTGACGATGTTGGCGATCGACCACAGCGTGCTGTCGCTGCCGAGGAAGTTCACCGTGCCGAAGCCGGCGTGCTGCAGCGTGGCCACGATGGGGCTGAGGCCAGGCAGGTAGAGGAACGACCAGAGGATCGCGGCGATGACCCCGGGGATGCCGTAGGGCAGGAAGTAGACGAGCCGGAAGAAGCGCCGCAAGCGGATCGCCGCCGAGTCGAGCAGCAGGGCGAGGACGGTGGCGAAGGCCAGCATCACCGGGATCTGCACGATCCCGAACAGCAGGACCCGCCCCACGCCCTGCACGAACGACGAGTCGGAGAAGACCTGGGTGTAGTTGGCGAACCCCGCGAACACCGTGGTGGTGGAGCTCGGGCCGAGTCCGAGGCCGGAGACGTGCACCCGGAGCAGGCTCTGGTAGACCGCGTACCCGATCGGGAGCAGGAAGAACAGGGCGAACAGCAGCCCGAAGGGCGACAGCAGCATGACTGGCGCCCAGCCGTGCCGCCTCCCCTTGGGCCTGGGCCGCCGTCGGCCCGGGACCGCCGGGCCGCCCGTCGCCGCGGCCGTGGCGACGGGGGTCTGCTTGTGGCCGGTGACCATAACAGCCTCCTCTTCGTGGCTGGTCAGTACGCCTCATGGCAGGCGGGGCAAGGGCGGGGCGCCCGGTGTCCCGGGCGCCCCGCGGCGCTCAGCTCGACTTGACCGAGAAACCCTGCGTCTGCATCGTGCTCACCGTCTGGGACTGCGTTGACGTCAGCGCCTGGGCGAGCGTGCCGGAGCCGCTGGTCGCCTTGCCGAAGCCGTCCGCCAGCTGGGTGAAGGTCGTGCTCATGATCGGACCCCACTGGAAGGACGAGTTCACCAGCTTGCCGCCGGCCTGGAAGACCTGCCAGATGTTCTGGCCGCCGTAGAAGGCGACCGGCGAGTTCGCGGCGGGCTGCTTCTCGCCGGCCAGGTCGGCCGGGTAGAGGCCGCCGTTGGTGATCAGGCCGGTGATGCTCTGCTGGTCGCTGTTCAGCCACTCGGCGAACTCGGTGGCCTGGGCCGGGTACTTGCTGTCCTTGAACACCACCGTGCTCGAGCCGCCCCAGTCGCCGTTGCTCTGGCTGGTCCCCCAGTTGGGCATCGCCGCCACCCGCCAGTCGCCCTTGGTGGAGGCGGCGTTGGTGCTCAGCGTGTTCTCTCCCCAGACGGCGGTCGGCCAGGTGAGCAGGGTGCCGTCGGACAGGTCCTTGTACCACTCGGTGGCGAAGTCCGGTTCCACCTTCACCAGGTGATCGCTGATCAGCTGCTGCCAGTAGTTGGCGACCTGGACCGACGGGCCGTCGTTGATGCCGGCGACCCAGGTGTTGCCCGAGGTGCTGAACCACTGCGCTCCGGCCTGCCAGGCGAGGGCGGAGAACCACTGGGCGTCGCTGGCCGGGAAGGCGGCGATGTAGGCGCTGGGGTTGGCGGCGTGCAGCTTCTGGGCGTCGCTGAGGTACTGCGCCCAGGTGGTCGGCACGGTAAGGCCGTACTTCTTGAACAGGTCGGCCCGGTAGAACAGCCCCATCGGGCCGGTGTCCTGGGGGATGCCGTAGACGGCGCCGCCCTGGCTTACCTGCGCCCAGGTTGAGGCGACGAAGTCGGACTTGACGCTGCCTGCGCCGTACTTGGACAGGTCGACCAGGCCGCCGACGTGCTCGAAGTTCGGCAGGGTGGCGTACTCGACCTGGCCGAGGTCGGGCGCGTTCCCGGCCTGGAGGGCGCTGAACATCTTGGCGTAGGTCCCGGCGTTGCCGGAGGTGACCTCGTCGACGTTCACCTGGATGTCGGGATGAGACTTGTTCCATAGGCTGACCGACTGGGAGATGCCGGGCACCCACGTCCAGAAGGTGAGGGTGACCTTGCCGGTGCTGCTCGTGCCGCTGGCGGGGGCCGCGCTGCTGCCAGCGCTGCTGCCGCTGCTGCAGGCGGCCAGCGCCAGGGCTCCGGCCGTGGCGCCGGCTGCCAGCAGGAGCTTGCGCCGGGACCAGGCTCTGCGCCCGGTGCCGCGGATCGACGACGACGTCATTGTGCCTCCTACGCTCCTCTGGCCGAGCACCGCGCACAGGGCCAGAGCCGATAAACTGCGCCGTCCCGGATACCTGCTCCGGGAGGGTTCCTGGTCACAGCGAAAAGTGCGGCGGGAGTCCGGTGGTCTTCCGCTGCGTGAATGCGGCAGCGCTACCTTTTGGGAGCGCTTCCAATTTGGTGCTGTGGACTCTAGCAGCAGTAATGTGGCAAATCAACGGTTTGTTGGAAGCGTTCCCAACGGGGGTTAGGAAGCGGTCGTGGTGACTTCAGCTGAGCGAGGCGACGCGTCCTCGCGCCGGCGTCCGACGATTGACGACGTGGCCCGGCTGGCCGGCGTCGGGCGCGGGACGGTCTCCCGCGTGATCAACGGCGGCCACAATGTGCGCCCGGCCGTGCGCGACGCGGTGAACCAGGCGATCGACATCCTCGGCTACTCGGTCAACCAGTCGGCCAGGAACCTGGCCCGCGGCCGGACCGGATCGATCGCCTACATCATCTCCGACCGCGGCGACCGCCTGTTCGAGGACCCGAACTTCGGGCTATTCGCCCGCACCTTCTCCCGCCAGTTGCGGGGCAGCGGGCGGCACCTGCTCATCACCACCGCCGAGGACGAGGAGGAAGAGAACTCGCTTGGCGACTACCTCGCCTTCGGCCACGTGGACGGAGCGCTGCTCGGGCTGACCCGCGACCACGAGCCGCTGCTGCAGCGACTGCAGGCCAGCCGGCTGCCGTTCGTGGTCCTCGGCAAGCCGCTTGGCTTCGAGAACGCGCTTTCCTGGGTCGCGATCGACGACGAGAAAGCGGCGTTCACCGTGGTGAGCTACCTGGCGGGCAAGGTGGACGGGGCGATCGGGACGGTGACCGGCCCGCTGCACACCAGCAGCGGGCGCGAGCGCCTCGACGGCTGCCGCCTCGCGCTCGGCGACCGGTTCCGTCCCGACCTGGTCGCCTCCGGCGACTGGTCGCTGCGCAGCGGGCGGGAGGGGACCGAACTGCTGCTCCGGCGCGAGCCCGGGCTGCGGGGCCTGTTCGTTGCCTCGGACCTGATGGCGGCCGGCGCGATCGGCGCGCTGCGCGCGGCCGGGCGGCGGGTGCCGGAAGACGTCGCGGTCGTCGGCTTCGACGACTCGGCCGCCGCCACCATGGTCGACCCGGCGCTCACGACCATGCGCAACCCGATCGAGCAGACCGCCTTGGAGGCCCTCCGGATCCTGGACGAGCGGATCGCCGGGGACGCGGGCGCGCCCGTCCGTCTGGTGCTGAGCAGCGAACTCGTCAAGCGTTCCTCCGCCTGACGGGCGCAGCCGCGGGCGAACTGGTGAAACCACGGCCCGTTCGGGATGATCCTTGACGTTCCCCCCAGGCGCGGGCGCGGCGGGCCACCGGGCGGCCAGCGGCCTCT
>DAHWEX010000348.1 GCA_027326205.1 Actinomycetota bacterium | reverse complement strand
GGCGTGACCGGGCAGATATTCATTCGCGGTCGCCGGCGCGGCTCGCTAGGGTTGGCCGGGTGCTGAGCGATGCGCAGATCACGGAGTTCGCCGAGCGCGGCTACCTTCTCGTGCCGGGGGTGGTGCCCGGCGACGTGCTCGGCCGGGCTACCCGGCGGGTCGACGCGGTCGCCGCGGCCAGCCCGCCCACCGCGGGCAAGCGCGGTGCGCACTTCTACTTCCTCGAGGCCAAGGACGAGCCCGACCTGATCGCGCCGCTGACCGGCACCCCGGCCTTCGGCCTCGCCGGGGAACTGGCCGGGCAGGGGACGCTGGAGGTTCCCTGGCAGGTCCAGGTCGCGCTGAACATCCCGCCGTACGAGCACCGCCCCGGCATCCCGCACATCGACGCGGCGAACGCGGAGCCGGTCGACGGCCCCGTCGACGGCACGTTCACCATGCTCGCCGGGATCCTGCTGACCGACCAGCTCACCGAGGACTCCGGCAACCTGTGGGTGTGGCCCGGCACCCACCTGGCGCACGCCGCCTACTTCCGCGAGCACGGCCCCCGGAAGTTCTGCGCCTACCCGCCGATCGACCTGCCCGCGCCCGAGCAGGTCACCGGCCACGCGGGCGACCTGCTGCTCGCGCACTACCTGCTGGGCCACAACATCGGCGGCAACTTCGCATCGGACCAGACCCGCCGCGCCCTGTACTACCGGATCAGCCGGGCCGGCCACGCCGCTCACCGCGAGGAGTTCCTGCAAGACGCCTGGCTCGACTACGACCCGCTGCGCGCCGCGGCGCGCTTAGCCGCCCCGGGCCCGGCCGGGCACGCGCACGTCCCGGCTGCGCCCCGCCGGCCCGCTGGCTTAGCAGGTCAGGCAGGCGCAACGGGTAAACTTTTTGCGGTATGTAAATAAAATACGCGTCACCCGGATTTTTCCTTCATCGAAAAAAAAGTTTACACGTTATCGGCGGCCGGCATAAAGCGCAAATCGGGAATATCCCGATAAGTGTCGGCAAGGCGGTCGGCCTCTCGGGCGCTCGCCGAATGACCATGCGGCCAGCGGCAGCGGCAGCGATACCGCCGGGTAAACCAGGCTCGCGCGCCGAACGGAGGCCTGGTCGTCCAGCGCGATCACCGCGGCCGGCACCCGGCGTCCCGCCAGCGGGCACCGACCCGGAAGGCAGCGCCGGCGGCTAGCCGGAACCAGGAGCCCGTTTAATGCGGGCGCAGCACGCGGTCCTCGGTCACGATCGCGGTGACCAGGTCGGCCGGGGTGACGTCGAAGGCGTAGTTCAGCGCGCGGGTGCCCGCCGGCGCGGTCCGCACGCCCTGGAACGACGTGACCTCGTCGTCCGCGCGCAGCTCCAGGGGAATGTCCGCGCCGGTGGCGGTCGCCGCGTCGATCGTGGACTCCGGGGCGGCGACCACGAAGGGGATGCCCGCCCGGCGGGCCGCGAGGGCGAGGGAGTAGGTGCCGATCTTGTTGGCCACGTCGCCGTTGGCCGCCACCCGGTCGGCCCCGACGACGACGGCGTCGGCGTGCCCCCGCGCGATGAGGAACGGCCCGGCGCCGTCGGCGGCGAGGTAGTGCTCGATGCCGAGCTGGGCGAGTTCCCAGGCGGTGAGCCGCGAGCCCTGCAGCAGCGGGCGCGTCTCATCCGCGATGACGTGCGCGAGCGCCCCCCGCGTCCGCAACGCCCGGATGACGCCGAGCGCGCTGCCCCAGCCCAGGCAGGCCAGGGCGCCGGTGTTGCAGTGCGTGTGCACCTTCAGCGGGCGCTCCCCGCACTCGCCGGTGAGGAAGGCGGCGCCCCGCTCGCTCAGCCGCACGCTGACCTCGACCGCGGTGTCACGGACCGCGAGGGCGGCGGCTTCCACCGCGCCGGGGCCGCCGGGGATCGCGGCCGCGACCGCGAGGACCTCGCGGCGCAGGTTCACCGCGGTCGGGCGGGCGTCGGCGATCCGCTTGACCTCCGCCTCAAGCCGGGCCGCGTCCCATCCCTCGCGCTCGGCCTGCCGGACCGCGAGCGCCACGCCGAGCGCGCCGGCCACCCCGAGCAGCGGCGCGCCGCGCACGGCCAGCGTGGTGATCGCGTCGACCAGTTCGTCCACGGTCGTCAGGCGCAGCACGGCGAGCCGGTGCGGCAGGGCCGTCTGGTCGATGGCGGTGATGCAGCCGTCCCGCCAGCCGATAACGTCGTCAAGTACGTCACTGCCCACATCGCCGACGCTACACCACACCATGGAGGCCCTTGATGCTGCTCCCCGCCGCCCGCGCGGCGATCGTGGCCACCTGCCAGGAGCTGTCCCGTGCCGGGCTGGTGGTGGGGACGGCGGGCAACGTGAGCGTGCGGGAGGGCGGCCTGGTGGCGGTCACCCCGAGCGGCGTCCGCTACGCCGAGCTGACCGCGGAACTGGTCGGCGTGCACCGGCTCGACGGCACCCCGGTCGACGCGCCGCTCGCGCCGACCAGCGAACTGCCGCTGCACCTGGCGGTCTACGCGGCCCGGCCCGAGGCGGGCGCGGTCGTGCACACGCACTCCCCGGCCGCGACCGCGCTGTCCGCTCTCGTCGACGAGGTGCCGGCGGTGCACTACTACCTGGCGATGTTCGGCGGCCCGGTGGCCGTGGCCCGCTACGCCACCTACGGCACGCCGGAGCTGGCGGGCAACGCGGTCGAGGCGCTCCGCGACCGCACCGCCTGCCTGCTGGGCAACCACGGCGCCGTCACGATCGGGCCGGACCTGCCGGGCGCGCACGACCGAAGCGTCTACCTGGAGTGGCTGTGCGAGGTGTACCTGCGGGCCGCGGCCGCGGGCACCCCGCGCCTGCTGCCGGCCGCCGAACTCGCCGCCGTGGCCGCGAAGCTGGCCGGATACGGCCAGCGGCCGCCGGCCAGCCGGGCCTTAGCCGGCCAGCCGGGCCAGCCCGGCGCGCGCCCTGCGGGCGCATGCTCACAGGGCGCGCGCCGGGACCCGGCTGCCGGGTCCCGCGTAGCGGGCCTGGACGGCTCGGTGTCGCTCAGCCGCGGTACTCGTCCTCGTAGGAGCTGTCGACGTAGGTGGCGCCGGTGCTGTAGCCGCGGGCCGGCGGGGGCACGTCGCGGGGCGGCGCGCCCTCGCGGTACCCGGGCGGGACGTCCTCGCGGTAGGCGGGCGGCGGTACCTCCTCGCGGCGGTAGACCGTGCGGCGGCTGCGGGCGCGCGGCGCCCACGGGGCCCAGACGAGCAGCCACAGCACCACGCCCAGGGCGCCGACGAGCATCAGGATGTCGCCGATGGTGTGCACGCCGAAGCCGTGCGTTGACACGGTCGAGATTCCGAACCTGAGGATGGCTCCCACCGCGATCAGGATCAGACCTGCCCCGATCGACATGGCTTACCCCCTTCGTGAGTCTTGGTAGGCACTGCCTCTTTCCACGGCGCGGCACATCAAACGGCCGGCGGCCGGCAGAAAGGGCTGCCGCGCCCGGCCGGTTAGCCTGTTCTCATGGTCAGTGCCCCCGCCTCAGCAGCCGCGACGCCAGGTTCGGCGTTCGACGAAGTCGTCGACCGGACGAAGTCCAACTCCATGAAGTGGTCCTACGCCGATGAGCTCGCTCCGGACGAGGCCGCCGCCGCGCCGCTCCCGATGTGGGTCGCCGACACCGACTTCAAGGCGCCCCCGGCCGTGCTCGACGCGCTGCACGAGGCCGTGGACCACGGCGTCTTCGGGTACCCGGCGGGCGCGACGGCCAGCTACCTCGACGCGGTCACCGGCTGGCAGGCGCGGCGGTTCGGCTGGGAGGTGCCGCGCGAGTGGGTGCTGCAGACCGCCGGCGTCATCACCACGCTCAAGACCGCGGTGCAGGCGTTCTCCTCGCCCGGCGACTCGGTCCTGATCCAGCCCCCGGTGTACGCGCACTTCCACGACGACGTGCTGCTCAACGGGCGCCACCTGGCGCTCGCGCCGCTGGAGCGCACGCAGGACGGCTACCGGCTCAACCTCGAGACGTTCGAGGCCGCCATCCGCCCGGACACCAGGCTGTTCATCCTGAGCCATCCGCACAACCCGACCGGCAACGTCTGGTCGCCCGGCGAACTGGCCGCGATGGGCGAGATCTGCGCCCGGCACGGCGTCCTGGTCATCTCCGACGAGATCCACCAGGACCTCGTGCTCAACCCGGCGCGCAAGCACGTCCCGTTCGCCTCGCTCGGGCCGAAGTTCGCGCGCAACGCCATCACGTGCACGGCCCCCAGCAAGACGTTCAACCTCCCGGGGCTGCAGAGCGCGAACGTCTTCGTCGCGGACCGCCGGCTGCGCGAGCAACTGGCCCGGCAGTACGAGCGGAACCTGTTCCCGATGGTCAACGTGCTTGGCATGGTGGCGGCCGAGGCGGCCTACACCCACGGGGAGCCCTGGCTGGAAGAACTGCTCGCCTACCTGCGCGGCAACCACGCGCGCTTCGCGGCCGCGGTCAACGGCGCCAGCGCCGCGGTGCGGGTACTGCCGGCCGACTCCCTCTACCTGGCCTGGATGGACTGCCGGGGCCTGGGCATGGACGCGCAATCGCTGAACAGGTTCATGCTCACCTCCGCGCGCCTGTGGCTGGACAAGGGCCAGAAGTTCGGCCTCGAGGGCCACGGCTACATGCGGGTGAACCTCGGCTGCCCCCGCTCCACGGTCGACGAGGCGGTCCGCCGGCTGACGGCCGCCCTCGCGAGCCGGGAGGCGAGCGCGGGCGAGCGGTGACCGCCGGCCCGCGCGCCGGCCGGCGCCCGCCGCCGCGGCGCGCGGACACGGCCCGTTCGGGATGGACCTGTCTTTTCCAGTGAACGGTCCGGTGTTTCATCGGAACCTCCGATAGAACGCCCAGCCTTTCCAGACGCCCGTTATGGCTACAGTTATCCGCGTGACTGGTGCCCCCGTGACCGCGCGGCCGATGGCGGTGCGATGAGAGTGCCGGTGCGCGTCGACGTGCGGCCGGTAAGGCCGCCCGCCGTTGCCCGGGGGCGACGGGGCGGCCCGCTGCGCCCGGCGGAGGTCGCGGACGCGGGCGTGTTCGGCGCGCTCGCGGTGATCATCGTGTCGGTGGGCACGTTCCTGCCGCACCTCGGCGTGGTCATGCTGCTGTCGGCGGTGCCGTTCGCGGTCATCGGGCTGCGGAACCGGGGGCGCGCGGTCCTCGCCGCGGCGGTCGCGGCGGGGTTCGTCGCCTTCCTCGCCGCCGGCGCGTTCGCCGCCGTGGTCGTCGCGGGGTGCGCGGCGCTCGGCGGCCCGTGCGGGATCGTCCGCCGCCGTGGCCGCGGCTCCGGCGCGGTCGCCCTGCTCGCCGTGGTGCTCGCGCCCGTCTCGGCCGCCGTGATCGTGGGCCTGTGCACCCTGTTCGCCGGCGCCAGGAACCTGACGCTCGAGTCGCTGCAGGCGACGATCGTGGGGGTCGTCAACGTCGCCGAACTGTTCCGCCTCCCCGCGTCGGCCGGCCACGCCGCCGTCGGCTTCGTCAACGCGATGGTCGGCGCCTGGGCGGCCGTGATCGCGGTTGTCATCGTCATCGGCGTGCTGGCCGAGATGGGCGTCACCAACGCGTTCCTGCTGCTCATCACCGGCCGCGTGGCGTGGCTCGCGCGCAGCGACCCGTTTGACGCCGCCGCCCGCGCCGACGCCGCGACGGACGCGCCGGTCGCGCCGGTGCCGCTCGAGCTCGCCGCGGCCGGCTTCGGCCACCGCGGCGCGTCCGGCCGGGACGCGCTCACCGAGGTCAGCCTGACCGTCGAACCGGGGGAGTTCGTCGCGGTCGTCGGCCCGAACGGCGCCGGAAAGTCCACGCTGGTGTCGCTGCTGGCCGGCGCGGAGCCCACCAGCGGCGCGGTCCGCCGGCCCGGCCGGGTCGGGCTCGGGCAGCCCGGCGGCACGGCGGTCGTGGCGCAGCGCGCCGAGGCGCAGGTGATCGGGAGCACGGTCGCGGAGGACCTGCGCTGGGGACTGCCGCCCGGCTACCCGGTCGACGTCGAGGCGCTCCTTTCCTCGGTCGGCCTGGCCGGCCTCGCCGCCGCGAGCACCGAGTCCCTCTCCGGCGGCCAGTTGCAGCGCCTGGCCATCGCGGCGGCCATGGCCCGGCGGCCCGCGCTGCTGATCTCCGACGAGTCGACGTCGATGCTCGACGCGGCGGGCCGGGCCGAGATCCTCGACCTGCTCGCCTCCCTGCCGGCCCGGGCCGGCACCGCCGTCGTGCACGTCACCCACGACCCGGCGGAGGCCGCCCGCGCCGACCGCGTCATCGGCCTCGCCGGCGGCCGGGTCGTCGACGCGGGCGCTGTCGCGGGCGCCGGCGTTGCTGCGGGCGTTGGCGTTGGCGTTGTTGCTGGCGCCGGCGTCGGCGCCGACGCCAGCCGGGCGCCGGATGACGGCGCACCGGGCACCGGGACGGACGGCCACGGCGACCCGCCGGGCGAGCCGGTCATCCGGGTGCGCGGGGCCGGCCACCGGTTCGACGCGGGCACGCCCTGGGAGGTCACCGCGCTGCGCTCGGTCGACCTCGACGTCCGCGAGGGCGAGGGGCTGCTGATCACGGGGGAGAACGGGTCGGGCAAGTCGACGCTGGCGTGGCTGCTCGCCGGGCTGATCCGGCCGACCGAGGGCACCGTCACGATCGACGGCGCGCCCGCGGCGGACGCCGTCGGCGCCGGGTCGGCCGGCCGGGTGGCGCTGTCGTTCCAGCACGCGCGGCTGCAACTGCAGCGGCCGACGGTCGCCGCGGACATCCTCGCCGCCGCCGGATTCGACCCGGCGCGGCCCGCCGCCGAGTGCGACGCGTTCGTGGCGGCCAGCCTGCACCGGGTCGGCCTCCCCGCCGACCTCGCCGGGCGCGGCGTCGACGAACTGAGCGGCGGCCAGATGCGGCGCGTCGCGATCGCGGGCCTGCTGGCGTCCCGGCCGCGCGTGCTCGTCCTCGACGAGCCGCTGGCCGGCCTCGACCGGGAAAGCCGCCGCGGGCTGCTCGAGCTCCTGGGCCGGATGCGCCGCACCGACGGGCTGACGCTGGTCGTCATCTCGCACGACCTGGAGGACATGGACCTCGCGTGCGACCGGACGGTCGTGGTGACCGGCGGCACCGTGCCGCTTCCCGGCGCCGCGCCCGGCCCTCCGGACCGGCAGCCCGCCGCGCCGCGGGCGGGCCACCCCCGGCGCGGCCTGGTGTTCCGCGCGGTGCCCGGCACCTCCGCGCTGCACCGGCTCGGCCCGGCGACGAAGATCCTCATCCTGGCGGCGGCCACGCTGGCGTCGCTGTGGCTGCCCGGCTGGCCCACGATCGGCCTGCTCACCGTGCTCCTCGTCGCGGGCGTCGCGGCGGCGCGGCTGCCGGCCACGGTCATCCCGCGCGTGCCCTGGCCGGTCACGCTGCTCGTCGCGCTCGGCGGCGTGGCGGCGGCCGAGGGCAGCGGCGTCGTCCTCTACGTCCAGTCCATGCTGCTCACCGTGCTGTTCTTCGCGCTGTCGCTGCTGCTGGTGTGGACGACCCGGGTCGAGGAGCTCCCGGCGGCGTTCACCCGCATCGCCGCGCCGCTGCGCGGGCTCGGCGCGCCGGTCAGCGAGTGGGCGCACACCATGACGTTCGCGGTGCGCACGCTCCCGCTGCTCCGCGACGAGTTCCGCGTCCTGGTCGCCGGACGCCGGCTGCGCGCCCCGGCCGCGCGCCGCGGCCGCCGCGCCCGGGCCGCCGCGGCC